>JAAZBQ010000279.1 GCA_012513725.1 Chloroflexota bacterium | reverse complement strand
CCCAGGCCACCCGCAGAACCCGCAGGTGCTCGGGGTTGTCGGAAAAGCGGATGCTGTTCACGTGGGCCATGATCACCACGCCGGGCTGGTCCATGCGAGGCTTGGACGCCGGGCACGATGTGTAGCGCCAGTCGGTGTTCTCCTCGCGCCAGGTGTCGTTGTCCAGGAAGGTGACCGCGCGATCGATGGCGCTCGGCAGCCGCTCGTCGCCCGAGAGCGCATAGTAGCGGCTGATCCCGTTGATCAGGATGGCGGTGATAAACCCGGCCATGCCCGTGTGGCGGGCCGTCTTGCACGTGCAGTGATCCCAGGCCATCGGGTAGATGAGCCAGCCCCCGCACACCGGGTCCTGGTCGCGCAGGGCGTCCTCGGTGAGGGTGCGCATGGCCTGCAGGTAGCGATCATCGAGCCCCAGCTCATAGGCCCCGCCGAGGGCCAGCAAGGGCCATCCGGTCACCCGTCCACAGTGGGTGGTGCCCATGAACTGGAACTCGCGATCCTCTACGAGCGTTGCCAGGTTGTCGCCGATCTTTTCCACCGTCTCCCGCAAGAACGGATCGCCCGTCAAAAAGTACTGCCGGACGAGCCCCTGGGTCCAGATGTGTCCGAGGTTGTGGGGGTCCAGGCACAGGTAGGGGCTCTTGTTCTGATACCCGACGATGCCGTGCTCGACAAAGAGGTCGCGCACCGTCTCGATGGGATAGAACGTCCCCACGTGTCCGACGGCGTGCTCGTGCACCATCCCCGGGCGAGAGGGGTACGTGGGGTGGGGCCAGTTCGTCTGAAAGTACTCGTCGAGGTCGCGGTTCACGTGGTGGATGGTGTCCACCGCCGCAGAGTGATGCGCCGCGGCGTCGGCGACGTACAGGTAGCGGGGATCGGCGGTGCGGGCGTACTGGATGAGCACCTGGTTGGTGGTGTCGTACTCGTGGTTGCCCCAGTTCACCTGGCGCTCGCCGTACCAGTCGCCCCAGTTCATCGCCCCATAGTCGCGCTGGACCTCGATGGCGTGGGTGTAGGCGTGGAACAGGTTCTCGGCCCAGACATCGTACTCGGCCATCTCTGGGCTACCCGCGGGGAAGATCTCGTCCCACACGCCGGTATCGATCGCCGCAGCGGGATCGGCCGCGGGCACCAGCGGCGCGTCGGCGTGACGGGCCAGGGCGGTGCCGTCGCCGGCCGTGTCGAGCCATATCTCCCACCGGCGCGCCTGGCCCGTGCGCAGCTGGTAGCAGTCGCCGTCGAACAGGTACTGGTACTTGTGCCAGGGCTCTACGTGGGCAAAGGCGCCCTCGGCAAAGCGCGGCAAGAGGCCGATGGCGAGGCCGTCCGGGCGCACCTCCAGGCTCTTGGGCCATTGCTGCCAGAACTCGCGCAGGGCGACGGCCACCCGACCGTCGCCGGTGTCCAGTTCCGCCCATCCCGGGGCCTTGCCGCCCGTCGCGGCGCCATCGGCGCTTCCTTCGATAACATAGCGCTCGTCATCCACCTGGAAGAGCCGCATGCTGCTCCCGGCCGGGGCAGTGTGGGGCGCGTCGCCGCCCAGTCGCGCCTCGGCGGACGGCACCGAGGGGGTGATCGTCAGCGCCAACTCCCGGATACGCTGGAGGATGCCCTCGTCGGCGTCGACGATGATGAGCGGCTCCAGCCGCACCATCGTAGAGCCGGCATAGACCGACGCCCGCAGCCGCATGGTGAACCAGCGCTCGCCGCTGGGGCGCACGAACGCGCCGTGCAGCTGGAGCGTGCCCCGCAGCGGACCGGCAGCCTCCACCTCGGCGCGGTCGACGCTGGCGCGGAGGCGCTCGCCGTGCTCGTCGATGAGGGTCATGTCCACGCGCAGCGCCTCACCGATGCGCAGCAGCGCCTCCTCATCCGCGCGGAGGGAGGTCTCGCCGGCCACGAGCGCGGCGTCGCCCGACGCGCGCACGGGCGCCTGCGGGGCGGCGGGAGCCGCCTCCTCACCCCACGATAGGGTATACTCTGCTTGGCCGTCTGCAGGGGCGGCCCCGACCAAGTCGAGGAGCGCCCAGCGCGTGCTGCCGTCCTTCCAGCGCGCCAGGGGCGTGGCCTGGACCGGAACGGGCTGCCCGCCGCCGTCGCGCAGCGCAAAGGCCGTGCCCGCCGGGGCGCTGCCCTCGGCGATCGGGACGCCGCCCGTCACCGGGCGGGCGCCATCGAGCCCGGCATAGTCGCGTAGGAAGAGTGTCATTTGGGCCATCAGTAACCTCCATCTGGAACCGAGAAACGAGGGAGCGCGTCGCGCTGGACCCTTCGTCCATCATATGCGCGACGCGCTCCCTCGGCAAGGAGGTGTAGCCCCGGGGCCTCAGGCGGGGGGCGGCAGCGTCTGCGGCGCCGTGGTGGCCGTCGGCGTCATGGTGACGGTTGGTGTCATGGTGGCGGTTGGCGTCCTGCTCGGCGTGGGTGTGGGAGGCGGCGGGGGTGGTGGCGCCCGCCGGATCAAGGGCAGGCGCAGGGCCTCATCGCGGTAGCCAAGCGTCACCTGTCCGACGGTGAGCTCCGTCCAGGGTCCCGGCGCGCCGATGACTGCGGGGCTTCCTGCAAAGAACGACTGCGGCCGCCAGTAGGACACGGCGCGGCCGACCTCCTGCCCATCGATGTACAGCACGTAGGTCTGGTCCCGGAGCTCGAGCCTGACGGCGTGCCAGGCGGTGTCGCCGGGCGTGCCGGCCCACACCTGGTTGCCGAGGAGGACGGCGCGAAAGCCAGGCGTGTCTGCGTCTCCCCAAAAGTGGTGGATCTCCAGGATGTCGCGCAGGGTCGGATCCTCGGGAACGCCCTGGAGCACTCGCTCACCGTCATAGGGCTGCGAGCCAACCCCGATGCCCGTGCCATAGCCCGTGATACTCGAGAAGGCCAGACGGAATGAAAGGCTCAGGTCACCACGCATTAGCCAGGGGGCTTTTGCCCAGGCGAGGGGAAAGACATTCGTACCGCCATGCTCCGGGTTGCGCAGCGTCAGAACGTCGCCCAGGGGGGTCGCTACGCCACCGCCCTGATCGATGCCCCAACGCGCATCAGTGCCTCTGGACCCGTCGATCCGCCAGGTGGGCGTCCAGTTCCAGCAGGAGGGAGGCACGTACCACGTGGGGGTCGGCTCTGGCGTGGGCATCGGGGTGCGGGTGGGGGTATCCGTCGGCGTGGGGGTCGGCGGGGCGCCCGTCACCACCAGCGCCGCGTCATCCCAGTACGAGTCGTTGTGCTTGACGGGCCAGTCCTGCATGCCGCGGATCCAGACGGTGATCTCGGAGGACTCGGTATACGCGCTGACCGTCAGTTGCACCCACTCGTCGTGGCGGACGTAGGGCTTGGACCAGCGGATCGTCTTGGCGTTCCAGTCGCGGCCACCGGTGGGGTCGATCCCCACGGAGGTGTGGTACTGGCCGGGCTCCATCGAGTAGTGGGGATCGTCGAGATCCGATGACCAGGTCTGCACCCAGATGGAAAAGGACACCCACTGGTGCACCGGCACATTGCGGACCACCTGGTACATGCCGGCAGTGTGCGTTCCCGAGAACGTAAAGAACTTTTGCGCCTTGGCCCCGCTACGCACCCGAAAGGTGCCTTCTTCCTCCCGGTATTCGGGGCGACGGTTGTACGAGGCCGGATCACAGGTGTCGGCGGCGACATAGTACGGCACGATCTGCTGTGCGCGGATGGTGGGGCAACTCTGGTCGTTGTTGTACCACAACTCCCAGCCGTCGGCGACGCTCAGTTCGCCGGCTGGCTCGCTACTTCCATACGGGTCGTAGCGCTTGGAAAAGCTGCCCTCGAACCCGGGGTTCACGAGATAGTTGTGCTGGGCCAGGGGCTCCGCGTGGGCGGCGTCCGGGGCCTTGGTAACGAGGCCGCAGGCCAGCACGATGACCACGACGAGTGCCAGGGGGCGGATGGTGCGTCCCATGGTAGTGTTCCTCCAAGTTAGGATGGAGTGCCAATGCAGCAGGAACCGCTGACGCCAGTGTAGCGCAGGCCCCGGCCCTGCGCAATGGCCAGCCTCCTGGAGCAGAGCCCAACCGACCGTGCTATAATGACGCAAGAGGCCAGCAACCCGCAGCTTGTGAGGAAGGCGAATGGCGCACGTGGTGCCCAAGACGCAAGTCGGGGCGCGTCCCCAGACCGGAGGCGGGCGAGTCGTGGCCATCGACCAGTTCCGGGGGCTGACCATTGTGCTCATGGTGGCCGCCAACTATTTCGGCGGCGTGAGCGGCATCCCCAACTGGCTCAAGCACGCTCCGGATATCGGGCTGACCCCGGTCGATCTCGTGGCGCCGATGTTCATCTTTGCCATCGGCCTCACCTACGGCCTCTCTGCCGAGCGTCGCCTGGCCCGCGACGGACGCTCTGCCACCCTGGCCCACTTCTCTCGGCGATACCTGGCCATCCTCGGGATCGGCGCCATCATCACCGGCGTGCAGGACTATATGGGCGCGTTGGGGAGTGAGGGGTGGGGGGTTCTGCAGGCGATCGGCATGGCCGGCCTACTCGCCCTACCGGCACTCTTTTGGCCTGCCCCGGTCAAAACAGGCGCAGCGCTGGGCATCCTGATGGCCTACCAGTACCTGCTGGATCGCTACTGGGTCAGTCGGGTGCTGCAGCTCTCCCACGGCGGGCTCCCCGGATCGTTGGCCTGGGGCGGCATGCTGATCCTCTCCATGGGCCTGGCCGACCTCTATCACGGCAGGGGCGGCGGTGATCGGTCGGGCCGGCGCCTGGCGTGGGGGTTGCTGGCGTGTGCTGTCCTGGGGCTGGGCTTGTCGTTCATCTCCCCGATCAGCAAGAACCGGGTGTCGGCGGCCTATGTGCTGGTCAGCGTGGCGATCAGCGGTGTCGTGTACCTGGGATTCCACCTGCTCCTGAGCGGGCGGAGGCTGTCGCTGCTGGTGGCCTGGGGCCAGAACCCGCTGCTCCTGTACGTCCTGCACCTGGGGCTCTTGGGAATGTTCGTGCTGCCGCCATCCCTCGGGTGGTACGCCATGGCCCAATGGCCCCTCATCCTGGCGCAGCTGGCCCTGCTCATCGGCGCCATCAGCGCGGTGGCCTGGTACCTGTACCGCAGGCGGTGGACGCTGGTCCTCTAGACGCGTCGATCGTCGCGCCAGCGCGCTGGCCGGGGAGTGCATGCTCCCCGGCCGGCGACGGGTCTACCAGGGGAGTTCGTGGCGGTCGCGCCCCGGCCAGCGCTCCAGGCCGCCATAGGCATAGGGCACACGCTCCTCAAAGGGCGGGATCTCGGGCAGCGGAATGGTCCGGTCGATCGCGTACCAGTAGGCCGTGCTCGTCCAATCGCCCTGGCGGTCGTTGGCGTGGCCGTGCTCGATCGACATGCGCAGCGACCGGCCAAAGTGGACCGGATCCTCGATATGGAACCGGTACTGGGAGTGCTTGCCCGTATAGTCGGCGTTCCCCTTGAAGTGGTAGCCATAGTACGGCGTGCAGAAGGGCTGATGCAGCTGCTTGTAGTTCCAGGCGCCGCAGAAATAGTCCTCGGTGCCGGTGCCGTGGAGGTTGGGCGGCCAGACCTCCCCGTCGATGAAGAACATGTCGTCGCCCTCGCCCCACCAACCCGTTTCGTTCGTGTCGATGTGCAGGCAGCACCCGACATAGTGGCCGTGTCCGTCGGTGTCCAGTACGACATAGTTGCTGTCGCCGGTGGTGTTCAGCGCTTGCACCCGGCCCCGGGCGTTGGGCCCCTCGGGCTCCTCCTGGCGGGTCACCATCTGGCGCCGCCAGTTGGCGTGAAAGCGCCCCATGCCCTCCGGGGCGGCGTCCAGCTCCTGATAGTCGACATAAAAGTACAGGAACGAGTCATCCGGGGAGTCGTTCGTCACGGTGATCCGCGCGCCCCGTGCATAGGGCATGGGGAACCAACAGTTCAGCCCGAGGTAGAACGCCTGCAGGGGCAGCGACTGGTAGTAGGTCGCCTTGGCGTGGCCCAGCCCGAAAAAGTCGCCGATGGGGCAGGCCACCGAGGGGCGCTCCTCGCCGTCCCAGTACATGCGCAGCACCAGGCCGCGGAGGTTGCTGTGCTCCTCGGTCGTGGTCATCCAGATGTGACGGATGCAGCCCGCGCCCTCGGTCTCGCCGAGGGTTACCGTCTCGCCAGCCGCGATCGGCCACGAGTCCGCGTTGCCCCCCGTGCGATCGTACGACGACCAGCGCCGCGAGCGCACGCCCTCCTCGAGCCGGGCGAGGCCGCCCAGAGAACCCCGTCCCATGTCCATTGCCGATG
>JAAZBQ010000278.1 GCA_012513725.1 Chloroflexota bacterium | reverse complement strand
ATGACATGTGGCGCGACTGGGTGACGGAAGACGCCGCCGCCCGGATGGACGCTGCGCTGGCCGAACTCTCCTAGCCAACACCAATCACCAATCTGCCCGGTCCCCCTGCCTTTGGTGGGGGGACCGGGCGGATGGCTCTCTCCATGGTCGTCACCATTGCGATGATCGGCGCCGGTGGCCTGGGCCGCGAGGCGCTGCGGGGCATCGGCCGGCTGACCTAGGGTTTGGCGGGCCAGGAAGAGCCGTGCGACTAGGGCGAGGGGACTCTCCCTTGCCTTTCCCGCGCACGGTACGCTGTTGACCGGCAGGGAGCGGGCTCCTATACTGCCCTCGTCCACCATCCACCGCATCATGGAGGCGAGGGCATGACCGAGTCCCCCAGCACCCCCCACACCGCTCGGCGGCCCCTCGTGGTGGGCATTGCCGGGGGCACGGGCAGCGGCAAGACCACCCTCTGCACGCGACTCGTGGAGGCCCTACCCGGCCTCAACGTCTGCGCCATGCACATGGACGCCTACTTTTTGCGCGTCCGCCCCCGCATGCGCGCCCCGATCACCGGCATCGAGTACGAGGACCACAACCATCCCACGTCCTTTGACCTCGACCGCCTGGTGAGCGACCTCGATGCCCGGATCTGCAATCCCGAAGCCCAGGTCATCATCGTCGAGGGCCTCCTGACCCTCCACTGGGCGCCCCTTCGCGAGCGGCTGGACCTGGGCATTTTCCTAGACACCCCTGCCGACGAACGGATCGTCCGCCGGCTGCGGCGCAACATGGCCAAGGGCCTGGAGTTCGATAGCATCGCGGCGTTCTACCTCGATAGCGTCCGCTACCGCCACGAGGAGTTCGTGGAGCCCTCCCGCTGGCACGCCGACCTGGTGCTGAACGGCGGCTGCCCATCGGAACGGGCCCTGGCAGTGGTGGCGGATTGGATCGTGCGGCGGATGGAGGGTTGACGGCACACCCGGGGAGGCGTACCCGTGGCGCTCGCGTACCGACCGGTCAGCACGAGGGATCTCCTGTTCATCGAGCGGCTCGTCCGCGAGATGATGCCCGAGTACCGCGTGGGGCAGATGGAGGTCAAGGCGCTCCTGGCGCGCCAACCCGGCCGGCCCCACCGCCTGCTCACCGTGCTCGAGGACGACGAGCCGATCGGCATGGTGGGGGTGTACGTCGACGCGGAGGAACTGGCCCACGGCCACTGCCGGCTGGTGGGCCCGATGCTCCTGACGCCACGGCGCGACCGCCTCTACAGCCCCACGATCGTGCGCCAGGCGCTGGATGAAGCCCATGCACTGGGCGCCAGGGACGTGTCGGCGCAGCGCGCGGAGGGCGAGGGCGTGCCCTATCTATCCCGCGTTCTCCCCACCGTGGCCAGCCGCGCCTTTTTCACCTGGCGGGGCCAGGACCTCCTGGCGGAGACCGGCTTTCAGGTGCGCGGGGAAACCCGCAGCATGGCCCTGCCGGCCGAAAAGGGGGTGGCGAGGTCGCGGGTCCCGGCGCCGTTCCGCATCCGCCCGCTGGACCCCGCCAACGACGCCGAGGCGCTTGCCCAGGTGCTGAACACCACACTGGACTACGCCCTGCGCGCCGAGGACCTCTGCCAGTGGCCGAGCGATGCGGGCCTCGTCGTTGAGGAGGAGGGCACGGTGGTGGGAGCGGCCACCTGGGACCGGGAGCACAGCGCCGTGGATTGCCTGGCCGTCCTCCCCGAACGGCAGGCCCGGGGGCTGGGGCGCGCCCTCCTCACCCACGCCATCGTCCGGCTGCGCGAACTTGGCCACCGCACGATCCACCTGCAGGTGGGTCGCGACAACTTTCGCGCCCAGGCGCTGTTCACCAGCCTCGGCTTTTCGCACGAGGCGACCTATACCACCCTGATCTGCACCCTGTAAGCGGCAATCCTGCCGACCGATGGAGATGGAGAGCGAGTGACGATGAAGGCCATGATGCTCTGGGAACCCGAACGGATGGAGATGGTAGAGTTGCCCCTGCGGCCGCTCCGCGAAGGGGAGGTGCTCCTCAAGGTGGAGGCCTGCTCGATCTGCGGGTCGGACCTGGAAGGGCTCCACGGCTGGCACCCCAAGATGACCTACCCGCGGGTGATGGGTCACGAGGCGGCCAGCACGGTGGCCGAGGTGGGGCCCGGCGTCACGACGCTCGCAGTCGGCGACCGGGTGGCAGGCGTGGGCAAGGGCCCCTGCGGGGCCTGCCCGGCCTGCCGCGAGGGCCGCGTCGACGACTGTCAGGCGCCCGGCGGCCTGGGGTTCGGCGCCCACGGCGCCTATGCCGAGTACATGATCTCCTCGACCGACGACCTGACCCTCATCCCCGATGGGGTGACCTTTGTGCAGGCTGCGGTGGCCCAGCCGGCAGGCATCGCCCGGCACGCGGTGGCGACCCGCGCCGCGATCCAGCCCGGCGAACTGGTGCTCATCCAGGGCTGCGGGCCGATTGGCCTCTCGGCCATGATGCTGAGCAAGCTCCAGGGCGCCCGGGTCATCAGCACGGACATCGTGAACTATCGCTGCGATTTCGCCCAGGAGTTGGGCGCCGACCTGGTGCTGAACGCCCACCGCGACGACGTCCTGGCCGCCGTCCGCGACCTGAGCGGCGGGGTGGGGGTCGACAAGGTGATCGAGTGCGTGGGGTCCGACCAGGACGAGACGTTGCCCCAGGCGGTCGAGTGCGTCAAGCCGCGGGGACTGGTAGCGGTGGTGGGGTCGTTCGCCCACAACCGGGCCACGCTGCCGATCGTGGATTTCAAGTTCTCCGAAAAGACCGTGCTGGGGTCCCAGTCGATGCCCGAGGGCTATGGACCGATCTTTGACCTGGTCCTCGCGGGCAAGCTGAACCTCGATGCGCTGGTCAGCCACCGCCTGCCTCTCGAGGAGACGGTGCGCGGCCTGCACCTGATGGACACCAAGGCTGAGCAGGTGATGAAGGTCGTCATCGAGCCGTAGGAGAAGAGAGACAGGATTAACAGGATTGACAGGATTTGCAGAGTGGTCAGTGCGGACGCTGGCTGGTGGTTCGCGAGGGGAGGCCGATGGAGGAAGAGGGCTTGACGCGGCAGGTGATCGGCTGTGCGATGCGCGTCCACCGGGTCCTGGGGCCGGGTTACCTGGAAGCTGTCTATCAGAATGCCCTGGCCCACGAGCTGCGCAAGTCTGGCCTCCCGACGGAGGGCGAAAGGCGCATTCCAGTGAGATACGATGGGGTAGTGGTGGGCGACTATGTGGCTGACATCGTCGTCGACGGGCGAGTCATTGTAGAGAACAAGGCCGTCCGCGCGTTGACGCGCGAGCACGAGGTGCAACTCGTGAATTACCTGACTGCTACAGGGATCGACATCGGTCTTCTACTTAACTTTGGCGCCCCCAGCCTGCAGTTCAAGCGTAAGCACCGGATCTACAGACCACGGGAAGGTTGACAGGATTGACATGATTATCAGGATTAGGGGATGTGACGCTACACAGTACATTTGCGATCGCTGAGCAGGACACGCGCAAGGTAGACGGGGTTGGCATCAGAATAGTACTCGCTTCCTTGCCGTTCCATTCAATCCTGTAAATCCTGTCAAGTCTCACTATCATCATCCGTATAGGAGCCTAATATGGTAGACAAGGTTCGTCTGGGGATCATTGGCACGGGGCAGATCGGCACGCACCACATGGAAAAGTACCAGCCGATCGAGGACGCGGAGATCGTCGCCGTCGCCGACCTCCGGGAGGGGGAGGCGCGCCGCCTGGCAGAAAAGTACGGCATCCCCCACGTCTACACGGACTATCACGATCTTCTGGCGCGCGACGACATCCAGTCGGTGGACGTCTGTTTGCACAACCGGCTGCACATGCCGGTGACCATCGACGCGCTGCGGGCCGGCAAGAACGTCTACTGCGAAAAGCCGATGTCCTGGACGTACTCGGAGGCCCAGGCGATGGCCGACGCGGCCGCGGAGACCGGCCGCATGCTCCACATCCAGCTGTCCACGCTGTATCGCCCGGAGACCCGGGCGGCCAAGCGCCTCATCGACGAGGGGCACCTCGGCACGCTGTACTATGCCAAGTCCTCGGGTTACCGGCGGCGCGGGCGGCCCTGGGTCGATGGCTATGGCTCGGCGGCGTTCGTGAACACCGCGACCTCGGGCGGCGGGGCGATGCTGGACGTGGCCGTTTACCACATCGCGCGCATCCTGTACCTCCTGGGCAACCCCGAGGTGCTCACCGTCTCCGGGAACACCGCCCAGATGCTGGACATGTACGAGGATCGCCGCGCCTCGGGCGCCTACAACGTCGAGGAGCTCGGCAGCGGCCTCGTGCGGCTGGCCGGCGGCATCACCTTCTTTGTCGAGGAGGCCTGGGCCATCCACTCGGACCAGGGCGACAACGAGTACGTGTACGGCTCCAAGGGCGGCGTGCGCATCGACCCGCTCGCCTACTATACCACCCTGGCCGATATCGAGATGAACGCCACGCCCGCCGACCTGGAGCACATCGACTGGCGCTGGCACCAGTGCGATCCCCTCACCACCTACTATTCGGACTCACAGCGGCACTGGATCGCCGCGCAGCAGGGACGCGTCCCATTGCTGGATACCGCCGGCCTGGCGTTGCGGACTTCGCTGATCACCGAAGGGATCTATATCTCCAGCCATTTGGGACGTGAGGTGACCGCCGAGGAGATCGCGGCGTGCGAGCCGGGGTTGGGGAGAGGACAGGATTGACGGGATTTGGGGACAGGATTGACAGGATCTGGGGACAGGATTCACGGGATTATCGGGGGAGGATTGGAGCGATAGGAGGGTGCAACTCGCCGCTCGCCTGAATCTGCTGGGAATCCTATCCCCAATCCTGTGAATCCTGTCAGGGGAGGCGCTATGGTAGACGATCCGCTGACCCAAGCGGTGATCGGCTGTGCGATGCGGGTACACCGCACGCTGGGGGCGGGCTTTCTATAGTCGGTCTACGAGAACGCCCTGATCCACGAGCTGGGCAGGGCAGATGTGCCCGTCGAGTGCCAGAAGCGCATCCCGGTGTACTATGACGGTGTCGTCGTGGGTGATTTCGTCGCGGACCTCCTCGTGGGTGGCCGCGTGATCGGGGAGAACAAGGCGGTACGGGCGCTGGCGCGCGAACACGAGGTGCAACTGGTGAACTATCTCGTCGCCACGGGGATCGATACCGGCCTCCTGCTGAACTTTGGCGCTCCAAGCCTCCAGATCAAGCGCAAGTATCGTGTGTATCGAAAGAAGGAAGAGGGACAGGATTAACAGGATTGGGGGAGGGATTTACAGGATTGTGGATAGCAGGGTGCTTGTCTGGAGATCGCCATTTGGTCACCCAAAAGCATCAACCTATCTCCCATCCTGTGAATCCTGTCCCCAAATCCTGTCAATCCTGTCAGTCCTCAGGCAGGAGCCTGTATGAACGCACGGGAACGCTTTATGGCCTGCATGCGCTTCGAGCCCGTGGACCGGGCGCCGAACTGGGAGATGGGGTATTGGGCCGGGACCCTGGATCGCTGGCACGCCGAGGGCCT
>JAAZBQ010000277.1 GCA_012513725.1 Chloroflexota bacterium | reverse complement strand
TCGCGGCCCTTGTTGACGGCCTGGCGCGCCGCGACGCCGTACTGGTGCGGGCTGGAGGGATTGCCGAATAACGGCCCCAGGCAGGGCCCGATCGCCTCGACGACCTCCGGCGCCAGGGGCGTCGTGGCGTTATAGTCCAGGTACACCGGTAGGTTCATCTCGCTCTTTCCTGCGCACACTCACGATAGCGGTGTCCCTATCCTATATAACGCCTGCCGCCCACGCAAACATCGTGGAGGGCGCGTCACGTTCCGTCCGGCACCTCTTGGCGTCGTGGACGTGGGACGGGCTTGATGCTACAATGGGTGTGTAGGAACACACGGGAAGACCCGTGTTGCAGGAAGCCCTGCCGGACGGGGCCAGTCCGGAGGCCCTACATCCTCTTACCTCTCGCTCCACCGCCCCTTGTGCCCTGTGCGCCCTAGAGCGCCGCTCCGGCGCCCCCTCGCTCTGGCCGGGCCAGTAGAAGGGGAGGATTTGTCATGCAACGGAAAGAATGGATGGGTGTGCTGCTCGTGGTGGCGCTGCTCTTCGCGGTCGGGGGGCGGGTGCTGGCCGTCAGCACCGATCCGGCCAACCCGGAGGTGCTCATCCCCGAGCGGCCGGTGACCGCCGTGTTGCCCGGCAGCCCTGCCGGCGAGTTCCATTTTTACGCGATTCCCTATCCGGGGAACGGCAGCGTGGTCACCATCCGGATGACCTACACGCCGGGGGATCCCGTCACCCGCGAGGTGGCCGGGTTCAAGGTATATGCCCCGAACGGGTTCCTGATCGGTGAGGGCCTGCTGAACGGCGAGCGGGTAGCGGCGGCGCGGTCCCTGCGCTACGCCGATAACACGCCGGCGACCTGGCTGATCCAGGTCTACAACTATTCCCGGGGGCAGGCGATCGACTACCGCCTGGAGTTCGAGGGGCTGCCCGTGCCGGCGCCCACGGCCGTGCCCGGCCCCACGCCGGTTCCCGGCACCGAGATCTTTTCCATCCTGGACCGTGACGCCCGCTTTGACACGCTGACCCAGGTCCTCCAGACGGCCGGCCTCGCGGATACGCTGCGGGGTCCGGGGCCCTATACGCTCCTGGCGCCTACTGATGCGGCCTTTGACGCGCTGCCGGCCGAGGAGCGCCAGGCGCTCCTGGCGGATCCCGCCCGGCTGGTGACCGTGTTGCAGACCCACGTGGCCCAGGGCCTCCTGCCCGCCAGCGCGCTGCGCGGCGTGTCCTCGCTGGGTACGGTCTCCGGCGTGAGCCTCCCGGTGGGGCTCGACGGGCAGGTGCTCCGTGTGGGTGGTGCGGGGGTGGTGGCGGCCGATATCACCGCCTCCAACGGCCTGATCCACGCGATCGATCGGGTGCTCCTCGACATCGGCGGAGCGGCAGCGCCCTCGGGCGCCGTCGTCGGGAACCGGGCAGGGGCGTTTGGCGAGCACCGGGTGGCGCTGAACGCCGGCGCCCAGGTCGACGTAACGGTGGATATCCGGAGCGGCGCGCCGCCCTCGCCGCAGGCGGTGGGGCTGAACGTCTATGGGCCCCAGGGCCTCGTGACCAGCGACACGGCCGAGAGTGATCCCGCCCAGCTCCGGGTGACCTTTACTGCCGAGGAGCAGGGGGTGTACCTGTTCCAAGTGTTCAACTATGATCCGGGCTACACGCTCGAGTACACGCTGACTCGGCGCTAGACGAACGGCCGCGCGCTGCCTCGAGGCGGCGCGCGGCTGCATCTGCCCGATGCAGGCGTCGAGCCGAGCCGCGGCAGGCTATCGATGGAGGTGATTGCGTGGGCGTTGTCCAGCCTCTGGTGGTGGTCATCACCGGCGCGTCCAGCGGCATCGGCCGCGCGACGGCGCTGGCCTTTGCCCGCCGTGGGGCGGCCGTGGTGCTGGCGGCCCGCCGGTCCGAAGCCCTCGACGGCCTGGTGCGCGAGTGTGCCGGCCTCGGCGCGCGCGCGCTTGCTGTGCCCACCGACGTCAGCGATCCCGCCCAGGTGGAACGCCTGGCCGACGAGGCGGACGCCGCCTATGGCCACATCGACGTGTGGGTGAACAATGCTGCCGTCAGCGCCTATGGCCCCTTTGAGGATATTCCGCCACACGTGCTCTGCCGGGTGGTGGAGGTCAACCTGCTCGGTACGCTGTATGGGGCGAACGCCGCGTTGCGACGTTTTCGCGAGCAAGGGGCCGGCCTGCTGGTCAACGTGGGGTCGATGGGCGGCGAGGTGGGACAGCCCTACTCGACGCCTTACGCCGTCACCAAGTTCGGCATCCGCGGGTTGAGCAAGAGCCTGACCCAAGAGTGCCGCGACGAGCCCCGCATCCACGTCTGCACGGTGATGCCCTCGGCAGTGGACACGCCGTTCTACCACCAGGCGGCCAACTACTCGGGCCGGGCCCTGCGGCCGCTGCCGCCCGTGATGCCGGCAGAACGCGTGGCGGAGGCCATCATCGACCTGGTCGCCAGGCCCCGCGATGTGGTGGTGGTCGGCGCGGCGGCCTGGTTCATGCGCCTGGCGAACGCCCTGGTGCCCCGAGTGTTTGACCGGCAGAGTCCCCGCTACGTGCTGCACACGCAGTTCGCCGACGAGCACGAGGCGCCCACCGAGGGCAACCTGTTCCGGCCCCATCCGGCCTGGGCGCAGGTCAGCGGTGGCTGGCTTCGGCGCGGCCGGATGGCGACCTCCCTGTGGCGAGTGCCCGAGGCGCGCCGCGTCCTGGGCATCGGGGCGTTCCTGGCGGCCGGCTTCCTGGTCTGGGCCGTGGTGTCGCGGCGGCTCTTTCGCTAAACGTCCGTTTCGTTGACAGGCCCCTCCTCGGGCCCTACACTCCTGGCAGCCGGAAACCCCGCACCACGCTGCCAGGAGGAACCATGTCCGACATCCGCGACTTTGTGATGGGCCATCCCCTCTTTTGCCACCACGACCACCACGTCTCCTTTCAGGATTTCGATGCCGGCCGCGATGGGTACGATCACAAGAGCCTGTTGGGCTACGCCACGGCCGATCTCGTCACCGCCGCTGGGCCGGGAGTTCCCGCCGAGCTGGCCGTCGACCGCCTGGCGGAGTACTGGCCGGCCATCTGCACCACGGGCTATGGCCGGGCGGTGGATCTCACTAGCCGCGAGCTGTTCGGCCTCGAGTACACCGAGGAGAACTGGCCGGCGATCACCGACGCATTGCAGGACGCCATCGCGACCAAGTCGGCCGCCGAGGTCTACGAGGACTTGGTTCACGAGCGGGCCCAGAACCGCTGGACGATCCAGGATGGTGCGTTCCGCCTGGGCAACGAGGGCGCCCTACGACAGGATGCTTACCCCGATTCGTACGCCTTTGCCTTTCGCATCGACGGCCTCCTGGCCATGACCGATGCCGTGGTCATCGACGCGTTGGAGCGGCACACCGGCCTGAACGTCTACACCCTCGACCACCTGGTGGACGCCCTGAACCTGGCCATCGACGAGTTCCAGGAAACGGGGCGCCTGGCGTCCATCAAGATCGGCATGGCCTATCAGCGCGACCTCACGGTGGGCGACCCCACCTACGCCGAGGCGGAGGCCGCGTTCGTCAGGATCCGCAACCGCAAGGTCTTTTGGGACGGCATCCAGCAGAACTCGGGCGCCGTGGACGCCGCCGCCAGCCGCAACCTGGGCGACTATGTGCTCCACCGGCTGATCCAGCGCGCCGCCGACGAGGGGCTGCCCGTGCAGATCCACACCGGCTACCTGGCCGGCAACTGGGGCTCGCTGGCCGGCACCAAGGCGCTGCACCTGCTGCCGATCTTTGACAAGTACCGCACGGTGCGGTTCGATCTGTTCCACGCGTCGTGGCCGTGGGCGTCGGAGCTGGGCGCCATCGCCAAGAACTATCCCAACGTGTGGGCCGACATGTGCTGGGCCTGGGCCATGAACCCAGCCGAGAGCGAGCGCGCCCTCTCCGAATGGCTCGACGGCGTGCCCTACACCAAGATCTTTGGCTACGGCGCCGACACCACCTACCCGTGGTGCAACGTCGGCTATTCGCTGCAGGCCAAAATCGGCATCGCCCGGGTGCTGGAGGCCAAGGTCGCCGCCGGATACTATTCCGAGGCGACCGCCTGCGAGGTGGCCGAGTGTATCCTCCTGCGCAACGGGGAGGAGTTCTACGGGCTGGACTGAGGCGCCGTCGATCCGGCGCCACATCAGGTTGCCAGCGCCGGATTGACGTGATATCCTCCGCCAAACGTCTCCGTGCCGCTGGCGCCGTGCGCCGCGTGCGTAATGTGGTGGGGGAGTATGCAATGCCCGCTATCGAGGTGAAACCCGGTATCCATTGGATCGGCGTGAACGACCGCACGACCGACCTCTTTGAGGGGATGTGGCCCATCACCCAGGAAGGGGTCTCCTACAACTCGTATCTGCTCGTCGACGAGAAAAAGGCGCTCGTGGACCTGGCCAACACGTCGCACGCCGGGACGCTGCTGGACCAGATCAGCGACGTCATCGATCCCAGCACCCTGGACTATGTGGTGATCAACCACATGGAGCCCGATCACACCGGGGCCATCAACCTGCTGTGCCAGGTGGCGCCGAACGTCACCTTTCTCTGCTCGGCCAAGGCCGCGCCGATGCTGGAGGCCTTTTACGGCGTCAGTCCGGATCACATCCAGGTGGTGGAGGAGGGGCAGGAGGTCTCCCTCGGCGAAAAGACGATGCAGTTCTTTATGATCCCCTTTGTCCACTGGCCGGAGACGATGGCCACCTACGAGCAGCAGCAAAAGGTGGCCATGACCGGCGACGCGTTCGGGGGGTTTGGCGCGCTGCGCGGCGCGATCTTTGACGAGAACTATCCCGACATGACCTTCTACCGCGCCGAGGCCATGCGCTACTTTGCCAACATCGTGGCCAAGTACTCGACGCCCGTCCTCCGCGCCATCGACAAGCTGAGCACGATCGAGATCAGCGTAGTGGCCCCCTCCCACGGCCTCCTCTGGCGTCAGGACCCCATGGAGATCGTCAGCCTGTACGCCACCTGGTCCGGCTATGCCGCGACGGGGGGCACGCCGGGGGTCACGCTGATCTATGGGTCGATGTACGGTAACACGGAAGAGATGATGAACGCCGTGGCGGCCGGGATCTCGTCGGCCGGGGTGCCGCTGGGCATCTTTGATGCCGCTCGCACCCACGGCTCCTACATCCTGGCCCATCTGTGGCAGCACAACGGGGTCATGATCGGCGCGCCGACGTACGAGGCGGGGGTCTTTCCGCCCGTCGCCCAAGTGCTCGGGCTGCTCGCCGAAAAGCGAGTGATGCGCAAGCGCGTGGCGCGTTTCGGGTCCTACGGTTGGAGTGGCGGGGCCCAGCGCGCCATCGAGGGGATCCTGGAGCCGCTCAAGTGGCAGTGGATGGAGAACCTGGAGTTCCGCGGCGCCCCCGGTCGTGACGACCTCCACCAGGGCGAGGAGTTTGGCAAGCGGTTTGCCCGGTCCCTCCTGGAGGAGGCGGGCTCCTAGCGGCTGCGCGCACCGCGTAGGGGGTCCAGATGGCGATGAACCCGCCTGAACGCGGGTGAACGGATGAACGTCCTGCGACCTAGCGTCCCCGGGCTGCCCGCGTAGGGGCTATACCGACCGGTCTACGGGGGCTCGGCGACGCGGGTCGCCAGGGTCAGGACGCAAAACAGCCTCGGCCGTGCAGGCCGAGGCTGTTCCGTGGGGCGGGTTTCGCAGGGCTACTCGATGGCGCCCAGGTTGGCGCTGCGGAAGCTCTTGGACGGGCTGGCAAAGCCGTTGCCCTTGACCGTGCCGGCCGATCCGAACAGGCGGATCTTGTGCCGGGCCACTTCCTTGACGGCGTCGCGGGATACGGTGAGCCACTTGCGGGGGTCGACGTTGTCGGGGTCCTCATCGATCGCCTGGCACAGGCCCTTCACAAAGGCCTGGTTCAGCATGGTGGCCACGTTGATCTTGGAGATGCCGTACTGGATGGCCTCGACCTCGCTCTCCTCCTTGACGCCCGAGGAGCCGTGGAGCACGAGGGGGATGTTGACCGTCTCGCTGATCTGCTTGATGCGCTCGATGTCCAGCTCGGCCTGGGCCTCCTTCATGGCGTGGACGGAGCCCACGGCCACGGCGAGGGAGTCGCAGCAGGTGCGCTGCACAAAGTCCAGGGCCTGGCCCGGGTCGGTCATGGCCGCCTGCACTTGCTCTTCGGTGACGCCGTCGGTGGACTGTAGCACCTTGCCCAGTTCCGCCTCGACGGGGATCCCGCAGACGTGGGCCATGTGGGCCACCTGGGCGGTCACGCGGATGTTCTCCTCGTACGGGGCCTTGGAGCCGTCGTACATCAACGAGGTGAACCCGGCGCGGAGGCAGCGGATGTTCTGGTCAAAGTCGGTGCCGTGATCCAGATGCAGGACGACGGGCACGTCGGCCTCGTCGGCGGCGGTGCGCACCATGGCGGCGGCGAACTCGAGGCCGGCGTAGCGGATGGCCCCCTGGGAGACCTGCAGGATGACCGGGGCCCGCTCTTCGACGGCCGCGTCGACGATGCCCTGGATCTGCTCCATGTTGTTGGCGTTAAAGGCGCCGACGGCAAAGTGTCCTTCGTAGGCGGCGCGCAGGATCTCCTGGCTGGAAACGAGTGGCATGCTTGTTCTCCTTCGCTCTGTTGAGTCTGTAGGCTTGCCGCCATCCGGCGGGCCTGAGGCAAAAGAAGAGGGCCGTATCCCGCGCGGGTCAGCCCTGGTCTCCGTTGCGATGCGGGCCTGACGCCCTCAGGTTGTTGGCACCATCAACATCGTGTACGATGCAATGCCGAAGGTGGGATTCGAACCCACAAGGAGTTGCCCCCAGTGGTTTTTGAGACCACCGCGTATGCCGTTCCGCCACTTCGGCGCTAACCTTTGCGAGTATAGGGCAAGGGGCTCTCCTCGTCAAGTTTCGTCCAGGTTGGCGCGTCTGGTATACTGTACGATGCTTCCCTCTGGTGCCCCGCACGGACAGGGTGCAGACAGGCAGTAAGGCCCACTCATGAATGAAGAAGCCCTCAT
>JAAZBQ010000276.1 GCA_012513725.1 Chloroflexota bacterium | reverse complement strand
GCCCGGGTACGGCTGACCGATCGGTCGGCCCCGGGGATGGTGTTCGGCACCTTTCACTTTAGCGAGGCGCCGATCAACACCCTGACCAACGACGCGCTGGACCCCGTGGCCAAGATCCCCGAGTACAAGGTCGCGGCGGTGCGGGTGGAAAAGGTGTACGACGACCGGGGCGACGGCCAGCGTCCGGCGACCGAGGTCGCGGCGCCCGTTCCGGAGGGTGGCGAGGCGGAGGCCGCCCAGGAGACCGTGGCGGAAAGAGCGTAAGGGTACAGGAGGATCTTGATGCTAAGCGTCGTCATCTGCGTGGGAAGTTCCTGTCACGTGCGCGGTTCCGATGCGGTCGCCGCGACCTTTGAGCGGCTCATCGCCGAGGGCGGCCTGGCCGACCAGGTCGAACTGGTGGGTGCCTTTTGCATGGACGCCTGCTCGATGGGCGTCTCGGTGCGGGTGGGCGAAAAGGTGTACCGGGGCGTAACCCCCGAGGGCGCCGAAACGTTCTTCCAGGATGAGGTGTTGAGCCGCCTGCCGGCATAGGCCAACCTCCCGGAGGCGGGGCCGGAGACGGCTCGGCCTCCGGGGTGCGCGGCGCGCTTTTGACGCCTCTCTGTCCGGGGGCTAGAATCCCGTCACGCCCCCGGGGATGGCCCGGGAGACGGACATCTCCTGGATCACGGAGACGCGGCCTACGATGTACATGGATAGCGACAGCGACATCCTCTTCCTCGGAGCAGAATCGGTCGAGCACCAGACGCTCACCTACCACACGCAGGACGGCCTGGATCTGTTCGGGCAGTCCTGGTTGCCCAAGGGTGAGGAGCCCCGTGCCGTCGTCTGCCTGGTGCACGGCCTGGGCGAGCACGCTTCTCGGTATGAACCGCTGGGCCACTATCTCGCCGAACGGCGCTATGCGCTCTTTACCTATGATATGCGCGGTCACGGCCGCTCGGCCGGGCCGCGCGGCGACGCGCCCTCCTACGACGCCCTCCTGAGCGACATCGGCCTGCCCCTCACCGAGGCTGCCCGGCGCTATGCCAAGGCGCCCCGCTTCTTGTACGGCCACTCGATGGGCGGGAACCTGGTGCTGAACTATGCCCTGCGGCGTACGACGCAACTCACCGGCGTGATCGCCTCCTCCCCCTGGCTGCGCCTGGCCTTCGCCCCGCCGTCCTGGAAGCAGACGGTGGGCAGGCTGCTCCTACGCTTGCGGCCCGGCGCCACCCTGGATGCGGCCCTCGACGCGGCGGACCTCTCCCACGACGAGGAGGTGGTCGCCGCCTATGCCCAGGACCGGCTGGTGCACGGGCGGGTCAGCGCCCGGCTGTACTTTGCCATTGCCGAGGGCGGAGAATATGCCCTGGCCCACGCGGCCGAGTTCCGGCAGCCGCTCCTGATGATGCAGGGCAGCGCGGACCCCATCGTGGATCCGGCGGCGACGCGCGAGTTCGCCGAGCAGGTGCGCGGCCGGTGCAACCTCCTCTTCTGGGACGGCCTGTTCCACGAGCTGCACAACGAGGTCGAGCGCGAGGAGGTCTTTGAGGCCCTCTGGCACTGGATGGAGGAACGTCGCCCGGTCTGAGCCTCGGCGGGCGCCCGCGACGCACCCTCTCCCTCCCTCCCCCCCACCGGGCGCTCTGCAGGGCTGGGCGGGAGGAGGGGATGCATGGCCGATGATCTGGAGCGTCAGGACGAGGCGCTGCGCCGCGCCGCGCTCAGGCTGTACGCGGACCGCGGCCTCGAGGCGCTCCTGCGCCGCTACGGCGAGCCCCATCTGACGGGCAGCGTCTCCCTGGGCCTGATGACCTGGCCCGACCTCGACCTGTACATAGTCACCGATGACCTCGCGCTCCACCGCTTTTTCCGGCTCGGCGCCGACCTCGCCGACCTCTTGCATCCCGAGCGCATGATCTTCCGCGACGAGCGCCCTCTCCACCCGCGCCGCGATGACGGACGCCCCCCAGGCGCGCAGCCCAGCGGCGATGAGGACCTGCCCGAGGGCCTGTACTGGGGGCTGCGGCTGCCGGAGGAATCGGGTAGCGTCTGGAACATCGACGTTTGGGCGCTCTCGCCCGACGAGGCGGCGGAGCGGCTGGCCGTCCGCGACGCCATCGCTGTGCGACTGACCCCGGAGGCCCGCCTGCGCATCCTGACCATCAAAGATGCCGTCTGGCGCGACCCCGGCTACCGCGTCGCGTTCCACTCTACCGATATCTATGCGGCCGTCCTGGAGCACGGCGTCACCGACGCCGAGGGGCTGCGGCGCTACCTCCAGGAGCGCTCCCTCCGAGCCCGGGGCGCCGCCGGGTGACCGCCCGGGCGAGGGGGCCCCTCAGGAACTCGCCCCCTCGGCCGGGACCGTGCGCCAGGGCAGGCGCCGGCGCAGCCCCGCCGGAAAGCGCGCGTACGTCTCTCGGGCCAGCATGAGGGTCATCCCAAAGGCCAGCAGCACACTGGTGATCATGAAAAACGTGAACTCTTCCAGGGGCAGGATGCCGGCCAGCAGGATGTGGAGCGATTGGGCGGGGTCGATGGTCCAGGTACCGCCGTCGATGGCCAGTCCATCGGTGGCGGCCAGGTACAGCGTGGCTATGGCGATGGTGATGCCCACCAGCCGCCGATTGCGCCAGAGAATGTCGCCGCCAAAGGCCGCCTGTATGATCAGCGGGGGGAGGGCCCAGGCCATCTGGATGGCCAGATAGGTGATCGCCTCCCACCGGCTGAGGAGCAGCGCCACAAAGAGCACCCACACGGCTGCCAGCGCGGCCGTAAGCCCCACGCGGATGCCCCGGTAGTGCTCCACCGGGCGCGGGTCCGGCGCCACCCGCCGCGCCAGCGCCAGCAGCAGCAGCCCCACCAGGACCGACTGCAGGACAAAGAACGCGTACTCTTCGATCGGCACCCAGCCGATGGTGGGGCCCGAGACGAGCCCCTCGTCGTACCACCAGACGCCGGTAGCCACGAGAAAGTTGTCCCACGGGGTGGTATAGGCTACGGCCACCACCACGTGGACGGTGATAATCGCCCAGGCCGGGGCGCCGCCCAGGTGCGCGGGGAGTTCGCCGCGGCGTCGGGCGTCGTTCCACGCCACGACCCCCAACAGCACGATGGGTGCCACGATAAAGCGCAGTAAAAAGCCCCAATACGTCATCGCCGGCCCTCCTTCCGGTACCCGATCGTATATCGGCCCGATCAGGCGGCCGGCTGTTCCTTCTCCACGCGTTCGGCCACCAGCTTGGCCGAGAGCATCACCAGGGGCACGCCGGTGCCGGGGTGGGTGCTGGCGCCCACAAAGTACAGGTTGCCGTACGCCTTGTGGCGGTTGCGTGGCCGCAGATAGCCCACCTGGGTCAGGTTGTGGCTCAGGCCGAACGCCGCGCCCTTGCTCAGGTTCCAGACCTCCCGATAGTCGGGGGGCGTGATGGTGCGCTCGAACGTGATGCGCCCCGCCACGTCGGGGACCCCGATCCCGGCCAGCCGCTCGACCACCCACTTGCGCGCCCGGTCCTGGAGGGCCGGCCAGTCCTGGTTCTGCTCGGTATCCAGGTGGCCGGTGGGCACCAGCACCATCAGCGCATCGTGATCGGCAGGGGCAAAGGTCGGCGCGGTGCGCACCGGAGCGTGGATGTAGAACGACGGCTCGGCCGGCAGGCTGTGCCCGTAAAAGATCTCGCGGAACGACGACTCGTACTCGTGTTCCGAGAGGAACACGTTGTGGTGTAGCAACTGGGGCGAACGCTCTCCTCGTACGCCCCAGTAAAACATCAGCGCCGAGGAGGTATGCTTGAGGCGCTGGATCCCGGGCGCCGAAGGGTCGCCGGGGAGCAGGCGATCGTAGACGTAGGGCAGGTCGGCGTTGGCGATCACCACGTCTGCCGGCACCCGCTCGCCGCCTGCGATGGTTACGCCGGTGGTCTGCGACCCCTCCACATCGATGCGTTCGACCGGCGCGTCGAACAGGAACCGCGCCCCGTAGCCCTCGGCGAGGCGCAGCAGGCTCTGGACGACCTCGTACATCCCCTGGCGAGGATACCAGACTCCCTCGGCGAGCTCGGTGTACTGCAGCAGAGAGTAGGTGGCCGGCGCGTCGTAGGGGCTGAGACCCAGGTACATGTTCTGGAAGGAGAACGCCGCCCGCAGCCGCGGATCGCGAAAGTACTGCGACGTATCCGCATAGTGCTTGACCAAGGGCTTTAGCTGGAAGAGGAGCGGGAGGTTTGCGATGGAAAAGTACTCGCCGGCCGTGTAAAAGTTCCGGCCCACAAAGCTCTCCAGCGAGCGGTTGTAGCGCCGGCAGCCTTGCTCCAGGAATCGCAGCAGCCGCTCGAACGCGCCGGGCTCCATGGCGTCCAGCTGATCGCGCATGGCGATCATGTCGTTGGAGAGGCTCAGGGTGGAGCCATCGTGAAAGTGCAGGCGGTAGGTCGGGTCGATCTGCACGAGGTCGAGGCAATCCTCCATCCGCACGCCGAGGTCCTCGTACGTCTGGCGGTAGGTCGCCGGCATCAGGAACAGCGAGGGGCCCGTGTCAAAGGTATAGCCCTCCTCCTGAATGGTCGACATGCGCCCGCCGGGGCGACCCGTCTTTTCCAGGACCGTTACGCCATAGCCCGCCTTGGCCAACCGGGCGGCCGTGGCCAGCCCGCCGACCCCCGCCCCGATCACCACCACACGCTTCATGATGCCCTCCTGGTTTTGTGGGCCGGTACGTCTCCCGGCTGGGATGCTCTGGCATACAGAAAACCAAAGGAGACGCCGCCCTCTCTGCCGCTGTTGCGGTGGTGTAGGGAGTGGGCGTCATAGATCCGTCGGAGATAGGGTCTCGTCGGGCGCAGCCGCAGCCGGCGCAGGCGCTTGTGGAACATCACGTCGTGAAAGAGGGTATACCCGATGCCGTACAGGGCCATTCCCGCGCCGGCGCCGATCAGCGGCGGAATGCCCCGGAGCGTGCCGAACAGGATCATGAGGAAGGAGATGGTGGCGAAAAAGAGGGCAAAGAGGTCATTCTTTTGCCATCCGCGTCCCTTGGGGTGATGGTGATCGCGATGGAGGGACCACAAAAAGCCGTGCATCACGTACTTGTGGGTGAACCAGGCCACGCCCTCCATTGCCACGGCCACCAGGAGGAACAGTGCCACGGTCACGAATGCCGTCATGGCGCACCTCGCGCGGTCCACGAGCGGGGCAGCCCGCAGAAGCCCAGACGATGCCGCGATCCATGCGGTGGGGAAAGATAGGGTGGGGGTACGGAGGAGCCCTGCCGCCGTGCAGTCGGCAGACGGCCCCGCTGTGCCGGAGCCCCGCCAACCGTACGGCCGGATGATATCATGCTCCTGGCTGGCGCGCAATCGCCGCACCGATGGGCCTCCCATGACGAGAACGGGTTTCCCTGGGGCGGTGCCCTGGTGCGGCCGCACGGCCGTGCCCGCTACTCCTGGGCGCTCCTTGACGCCGGGAGCCGATCGCATATACTTCGAAACATGTCGAATGATCGAAACACGAGCCTGGACCGCTACGCCGAGATCTTTCGTGCCCTCGGCAATCCCCATCGCCTGGCGATCTTTCTCCGGCTGGTGCGCTGCTGCGCACCGGAGGCCGCCTGCTGTGAGGAGGGCCGAGAGTGCCCCTGCGTGGGCGAGTTTGCCCAGACACTGAACCTGGCCCCCTCGACCGTCTCCCACCACATCAAGGAGCTCCACCGCTGTGGCCTGATCCGCACCGAGCGGCGCGGGCAGACGGTGCACTGCTGGGTGGCGCCGGAGACGCTGGCCGACGTGGCACGGTTCTTCCTCGGCAAGGCGGCGCAGTGTCCGGGCCTTTCCGACGAGCAGGTTCAGCATATCCAAGGAGGCTGGGAGACAGGATGGCCAGAGACGTCATGAACGAGGAGCGGGCCGAGCGCGTGCGCCAGGCCGTTCGCGCGTCCTATGCGGCGCGGGCCAGCGGCCACGCGGAGGGCTGTTGTGGCGAGGGCGGGGACGGCGGTGGGTGCTGTGGGCATGGGGCTGGCCATGAGGCCGCCGCGGGCCAGGCGGCTGCCTCATCCTGCTGCGGCTCGGGCGGCTGCGGCGGGGCGGAGGACCACCAGGCGGGTGGCTGCTGCTGCGGGGGTGCGGCATCGCACGCCGAGCAAGTCGGCTATTCCCTCGTCGAGATCTCGTCGGTGCCCGAGGGCGCCGAGATGTCCTTTGGCTGCGGGAACCCCGCCGCCCTGGCCGGCCTGCAGCCGGGCGAGACGGTGCTGGATCTCGGTTCCGGTGGGGGGCTGGACTGCCTTCTCGCCGCCCACCGCGTGGGCCCCACGGGGCGCGTCATCGGCGTCGACATGACCCCGGAGATGATCGACCGCGCTCGGGGGAACGCACGGCAGGGGAACTATGCGAACGTCGAGTTCCGCCTCGGCGAGATCGAGCACCTGCCCGTCGCCGATGCCACGGTGGACGCCATCATCTCCAACTGCGTGATCAACCTCTCGCCCGACAAGCCGAGCGTCCTCCGCGAGGCGTTCCGCGTCCTCAAGCCCGGGGGGCGGCTCCTCGTGTCGGACATCGTCAGCATGGCGCCGCTGTCCGAGGAGGCGCGCTCCGACGAGGGGCTGTGGTGCGAGTGCCTTTCCGGCGCCGAGGAGGTCGGTGCGCTGGAGCGGATGCTGCGAGACGCGGGCTTTGTGGACGTGCTGATCACTCCCCAGGATGAGAGCCGCGAGTTCGTCCGTTCCTGGGCTCCGGGCGCTTCGGTCGTGGACCTGGTGGTCTCGGCCATCGTCGAGGCCTGGAAGCCGTAGGAGAAGACGGACAGGATTTTCAGGATTAGGGCAGGATTGAGGGGATAGCACAGGATAAGACAGTAATCAGTACGCTAGGCGGTGCGCTGCAAGAGAGAGGCCGGGTCTCGGGACCCGGCCTCTCTCACGGGGTGCGGCGATCAGTAGCCGTGGAGCCCGCGGTCGGTGGCTGCGTAGCGCGCCCACAGATCCAGCGCCCGGCCGGTGGCGTCCATCTCGATCCCGTACTGGCGAAAGTAGCTACCCAGCCGCTCCAGATCGCGCTGGAAGAGCGCCAGAGCGGAGGGGTTGTAGCGGGCGTCGATGGCCTGGGGTAGGTCGATGATGGTGGCCTGGCCCTCCCAGTACAGGACGTTGAACGCCGAGAGGTCGGCGTGGATGCGGCCGCAGGCCAGCATCAGTTCCACGTTCTCCAGCAGGCGCTCGAACACCGCCTCCGCCTCGTCGCGCTCCAGGCGGACCGACTGCAGGACGGGCGCCGGGTAGCCCTCGGCGCCGATGTACTCCATGAGGATCGCATTGCCGGTGTGGAGGTAGGGCTCTGGCACGTCGGCGCCGGCGTCGTGAAACACGCTGAGGTTCTGGTATTCGTGTTCGATCCACGAGTTGATCTGCGTGGCCTTGCCGATGCGCGTCTGCTTTTGCAGGGCGCGCTCGAGCCGTCGATCGGCCACCACGTGGCCTCTGTCGTCCAGCATCTCGCGGCCCTCGCGGTAGATGGCGTCGTTCTTCATCGTGCGGAACGCCGTCGGCCGGTAGACCTTGGCGGCGATGAGGTCCAGGTCGCGGGAGGGGTGGGCCCGACAGACGTAGACGGTGGCCTCCTTGCCGGCCTTGACCACCCGCAGGATGTCGGTGATCCACCAATCGACGTACAGCGGCCCCAGGATCTCCATCAGCCACCGGGACTCGCTCTGCGAGGCGCGATAGGTGCAGCGGTAGGTGCGCTGCAGTTCCAGATCTTCGTCGAACAAAATGGCGCTCCTTGCCATGTGCGGCATGTGGCGCCGCAGGGTATGCGGCGCGTATCATACGTTTCCCTGCGTGCGACCTGGGGTGGCCCGGCCGAG
>JAAZBQ010000275.1 GCA_012513725.1 Chloroflexota bacterium | reverse complement strand
TGGGGGACGACGACGTGCGCCGACTGGCCTGGGCCCGCTATGGGTACCGCGCCGGCGCCGGGGCGGCAGAAGACCCGGCCGCGCTGGAGGCGGCGGGCCTGCCGGTGACCATCGAGGCGACCGCGCCGCCGGACGCGGAGACCATGAACAGGATCATCCTGGGGCTCGAGCAGTGAGGAGGAGATACAGGTGACTAGCGAGGAAGGCCGCGAGACGAAACGGCTCGATGCGGAACTGGTGCCCTTTGCCGACGAACAGGGCGAGCTGGTGCCGGTCGAAAGCCTGCCCGCCGCCCAGCAGGAGGCCGTGCGCGCCCTGATGGACAAGATCGACGTGAACGACACGCACTCGGTGATCGCTTTTGGCGTCGAGGCGCAGCGCGAGCTCACCGAGTCCGCCGACCAGATGATGGAGCGCGTGCGGAACAAGGACGTCGGCCCCGTCGGCGAGACGCTGAACGGCCTGGTCACCCAGGTGCGGGGGCTGGGCCTCGACGACCTGCGCCCCGAGGACCGGCCGAACTGGCTGCAGCGCGTGGTGCTGCGGCAGGTGCATCCCGTGGCGCGTTTCGTCCAGCGCTACGAGACGGTGGAGAACCAGATCAGCTCCATCTCCAACGAGTTGGAGAACCACAAGATGCGCCTGGTGCGCGACGTGACGCTCCTGGACAAGCTGTACGAGGCCAGCGTCCAGTACTTTCACCAGCTGGAGCTGTATATCCTGGCCGCCCAGGCCAAGCTCCACGAACTAGACACCGAGACCATCCCCGGCCTGCAGGCCAAGGCAGAAGGGTCCGGCGACATGCTGGACGTCCAGACCCTGCGCGACGTCCAGTCGCGGCGCGACGACCTGGAGCGCCGCGTGCACGACCTCCGGCTCACCCGCCAGGTCACCATGCAGAGCCTGCCGCAGATCCGCCTCATCCAGGACGTGGACAAGTCGCTGGTCACCAAGATCCAGTCCAGCATCCTGACCACCATCCCCGTCTGGAAGGCCCAGATCGCCATGGCGATCACCCTCTGGAACCAACAGCAGGCCGTCAAGACGCAGCGGGCGGTCACCGACACGACGAACGAGATGCTGCAGCGCAACGCCGAGCTCCTGCGCATGGGCTCCGCCGAGGCGCGCAAGGAGATCGAGCGCGGCATCTTTGACATCGAGGCGGTGAAAAAGGTGAACGAGGAGCTGATCTCCACCATCCACGAGAGCATCCAGATCGCCCAGGAGGGTCGGCGCCGCCGCGCCGAGGCCGAGGTGGAGATGGAGCGCCTGGAGGGCGATCTCAAGCAGGCCCTCCTGACCTCCGGCGACGTCCAGCAGCGCCTGACCGAGTGAGGCGCACAGAGGCGTAGCATCGCACAAGCCCGTGGACGCCCCTCGCGCCCACGGGCTTGCTCTGCCTGCCCCGGCGCTCCTTGACCGGCCGGGGGGGATCGGCTACAAGGGAGGCGCTCAATGGCGTCCGCTTGCCGCGATCCTCAACGACCGGAGGGAGCACGATGAGGGAGTACCTGGAGCCGCTACGCGCCTATGCCTCGGAGCCACACGCCGACGCGCCGCCCGATATCCTGCCCTGGGACCACGATGCGCCCTGGGGGCTGGACGGTGCGGCCCGGGCGGCCCTGGGCCTCATCCTGGCCGGAGAGGTCCCCGGCCCGCGGCTCTATGCCGTGGCGGACTATCTCCTGACCTTCTCCATCGAGGGCTATGGCGCCCAGCGCTACCCCGACGCCCCCCTCCTGAACGGCACCGCCCTGGCTCTCTGCGGCTACCTGGCCGAGGGTCATCACCCCGAGGCGGAGCTATGGCGGCTGGCCGGCTGCGCCCGGCTCGCCTCCCAGGTCCACTGGCGCAAGGCGGCGCTGAACGACCGCGTCGCCGCCGACTGCCTCCTGGCCGTCGCCCAAGTCGCCGAGGATCTCGAACTGCCCGTCCTGGCGGACATCATCACCCTCCGCGAGCGGATGTTCG
>JAAZBQ010000274.1 GCA_012513725.1 Chloroflexota bacterium | reverse complement strand
TCGCTGGCACACGACCTCCGTTCTCCCGCCGGCCGGCGACGTGAACATCCGCGGCGCCTCGGGAGAGACCTACCTGGTGCTGAACGAGGACGACGACTATCGCGCCCTGGAAGAGATCGACGCGGAGACGGCCTTTTTCCGGGTGCACCCCGGTGCGGTGCACCTGCACCTCGGGGACCCCTACCTGGTGACGGAGCTGGACCGCGAGGCCCGGGTGGCGTTTGTGCGCCGCGCGCCGGGCGACTATTATACCCAGCCCCTCGAGGTGAACGACGTGCACATCGTGCGCTCCACCGACGTCCGCCGGGCGGGGGAGGCCGAGGTCTACCTCGGGCGGCTGCGGGTTCGCCAGCAGGTGGTGGGCTATCGGCGGCGGCTGCAGTTCACCGGCGAGACGGTGGCGGTGGAGCCGCTGGATCTGCCCGCCCAGGAGTACGAGACCGAGGGGTTGTGGTTCCATGTGCCGGAGGCCATCGAGCAGGAGGTGCAGGCTGCCGGGCGGGACCTGGCCGGCGGGTTGCACGCGGTGGAGCACGTGTGCATCGGCATCCTGCCCCTCTTTGCCATGTGTGATCGGCAGGATATCGGCGGGCTCTCCACGCTGGCCCATCCGGATACCGGGGTGTCGCAGGTGTTCATCTACGACGGGCACCCCGGCGGGGTGGGGATCGCCCGGCGGGGCTGGGCGCAGGTGGAGGATGTCTGGGCGCGGGCCCGGGACCTGATCCGCGCCTGCCCCTGCGAGGAGGGCTGCCCCTCCTGCGTGCAATCGCCCAAGTGCGGCAACAACAACCATCCGCTGGACAAGGCGGGCGCCGTCGAGATCCTGGCCCGCCTTTCCGGTGGCTGAGGCAAGAACATGCCCAGGCGGGCGCGGCGCAGTTTGGCGCAGAAGGGGATTCCGCTTATTATGTAAGATCGGCCTGGAGTGGCGACCGGGCCCGGCGTCGGGAGACGTTGTTGAAGGTCTCCCGGTGCTGTGCTATAGTTGCGCCCAGTACAATCGGAGGCACCAAGCCGTATGGCAAGTCAGATATCCACCAGTGCAGGCGTACCTGCAGACTGGTTTGATGAAGAATTGGAAACAAGAAGCGCCGATTTCGACACGCTGGCCTTCCCCGTGCTGCCCCTGCGCGACACGGTGATCTTTCCGCACATGGTGGCGCCGCTGTTCGTCGGGCGCGACCGCTCCATTCGCGCCATCGAGGCGGCCCTCGAGGCCAGCGACGGGCGCCTCGTGGTGCTCACCCAGCAGGATGAGGAGATCGATGACCCCGAGCCCGAGGACCTCCACGAGGTGGGCACCGAGGTCACCGTGGCGCGCAAGCTCCGCATGCCCGACGGCTCGATCAACGTCTGGGTGCAGGGCCAGCGGCGCGTGCGGGTGCTGCAGTTCGAGCAGGCGCAGCCCTACCTGCGGGCCACCGTCACGCCCGTCGAGGAGACGGTGGAAAAGGGGCTCTCCACCGACGCGCTGATGCGCGCCGTCCTGGCGCTCTTTGAAAAGGTCGTGCAGCTCTCCCGCTCCATCCCCGAGGACGCCTATGTGGCGGCCATGAACGCCGAGGAGCCCGGAGACCTGGCCGACCTCATCGCCTCGCTCCTGGAGCTCGACGTCGAGCGCCGGCAGGAGATCCTGGAGGTGGCCGACTGCACCGAGCGCCTCCAGCGGCTGAGCATCATGCTCGCCTCGGAGCTGGACGTCCTGGAGCTCGAGAGCCACATCCACTCCCAGGTGCAGCAGGAAGTCGATCGCTCTCAACGCGAGTATTTCCTGCGCGAGCAGATGCGCGTGATCCAGAACGAGCTGGGCGAGGGCGATCCGCTCCTCCAGGAGGTCGCGGCGCTCAAGATGCAGCTCATGGAAGCCAATCTGCCCGACGAGGTCCGCGAAAAGGCGGAGAAGGAAATATCGCGCCTCGCCACCATGCCGGCCTCGGCGCCGGAGGTGGCGGTCATCCGCACCTACATCGACTGGCTCCTGGAACTCCCCTGGGAGGGCAGCACCGAGGATAGCCTGGACATCGCCGACGCGGCCAGGGTGCTCGAGGAGAGCCACTATGGGCTGCCCAAGGCCAAGGAGCGCATCCTGGAGCACATCGCCGTCCACCGGCTGGCGGCGGACAAGATGAAGAACCCCATCCTGTGCTTTGTCGGCCCGCCGGGCACCGGCAAGACGTCGCTGGGCAAGTCGATCGCCGAGGCGCTGGGGCGCAAGTTCGTGCGCGTCAGCCTGGGCGGCATCCGCGACGAGGCGGAGATCCGCGGCCACCGGCGCACCTACGTCGGCGCGCTGCCCGGGCGCATCATCCAGACCATGCGCCGGGCGGGGAGCAAGAACCCCGTGTTCATGCTCGACGAGATCGACAAGCTGGGGCTGGATTTCCGCGGCGACCCGGCGTCGGCGCTCCTGGAGGTGCTGGACCCGGAGCAGAACGCCGCCTTTTCCGATCACTATCTCGAGGTGCCCTTTGACCTCTCCCAGGTGATGTTCATCACCACGGCGAATATCCTGGACCCCATCCCCGATGCCCTCGAGGACCGCATGGAGGTCATCGAGTTTCCGGGGTACATGGAAGACGAAAAGGTGCTCATCGCCCAAAAGTTCTTGATCCCCAAGCAGCTCGAGCAGAACGGCCTGCAGGCCCTCGAGTTCTCCGAGGGAGCGCTTCGGGCGCTGATCCGCGACTATACCCACGAGGCGGGCGTGCGCAACCTGGACCGGCAGATCGCCCAGATCTGCCGCAAGGTGGCCCTACGGGTGGCGGAGGGCAAGCCAACGCCCAAGCACATCGTCAAGCAGTCGCTGGCCCGCTACCTGGGGCCGCCGCGCTACGGCTTCTTGGAGCAGGATCAGGCGGACCAGGTGGGCGTGGCCACCGGCCTGGCCTGGACCGAGGCGGGGGGCGATACGCTGTCCATCGAGGTGACGGTGATGCCCGGCAAGGGGCAACTGATCCTCACCGGCCAGCTCGGTGAGGTGATGCAGGAATCGGCCCAGGCGGCGCTCTCCTACACCCGCTCGCGGGCCGAGGACCTGGGCATCGGCGACATCGACTTTGACAAGGTGGACCTGCACGTCCACGTGCCCGAGGGGGCGGTGCCCAAGGATGGCCCCTCCGCCGGGGTGACCATCGCCACGGCGCTCATCTCGGCCCTCACCGGCCGGGTGGTGAACCACGACGTGGCGATGACCGGCGAGATCACCCTCCGGGGGCGAGTGCTGGCCATCGGCGGGCTGCGGGAAAAGGCCCTGGCCGCCCACCGGGCAGGGCTCAAGACGATGCTCCTGCCCAAGACGAACCGGCGGGACATGTCGGAGCTGCCCAAAGGGCTGCGCCGCCGGCTGAACTTTGTGTTCGTGGAGAGCATGGACCAGGTGCTGCCCGTGGCCCTCGGCGAGGACATTGACGACTCGCTCGTTTCCCGGGCGATGCAATAGACCAAAGCGCCAGGCACAGACGCCCCCGTTCGAGAGGACGGGGGCGTTTTCGTCTGTCGGCTGCTGGCCCCGCTACCCGCGGCGCAGCGGGGCGTATAGTGGAAAACGGGCACCGCCGGGAGGTCGAGACATGCGGAGCAAGAGTTCGCTGTACATCGGGCTGCTCATCATCGCGCTGGGGGTCATCACCCTCTTTGCTCAGGTCACTCGGGGGATGGGTATGTTCGGCGTGCCCTGGGGGTGGGGAGGGACGTGGCCACTGTTGGTCCTCTGGGCAGGGGCGGCCTTTTTGCTGCCGATCGCCATCTGGTGGGAGCGCCGGCGCAGCATCGCCGGGCTGGTGATTCCCGGCACCCTGCTGACCACGATCGGGCTGATCCTCTTGTTCCAGAACCTCACCGGGCGATGGGGCACCTGGTCGTTTCTGTGGGCCATGGTGCCGATCGCCGTGGGGGTGGCGCTACTCGTGTTCTACTATCTCACCGACCGGCCCAAAGGGTTGCTCGTGGCCGCGGGCATCAATGGCGGGATGGGGCTGTTAATGCTGATGATCTTTAGCGGCACGTTCACGCTGCTGGGGCCGCTCCTGATGGTCGTTCTCGGGGTGGTGCTGGTACTCGCCGGGCTGGGCCGCAGCGACCGCCGCGAGTGGCCGAACGCGTGAGTCGGCCACGGCACGTCTAGCGCTGGGCAATCGGCACCAGGCGCAGGCCCTCGATGCGGCGCAGGACCTCCAGGAGCTGCTCTTGCCAGGTGGGGGTCAGGTCCAGCCACACCCGGTTGGCGCGCGCGGTGACGTCGGCAAAGCGGGC
>JAAZBQ010000273.1 GCA_012513725.1 Chloroflexota bacterium | reverse complement strand
CCCGACCACCTCGCCCTCGGGGGCGGCGACCACCTCTAGGGTGCGCTCCCCCGTCACCAGGTAGCGGAGGAGGAGGTTGGCCTGCCACAGTACGGGGTGCGGCTGGGGCCTGCCGCGCAGGGCGCGGATCGCCATGCGATCGGCAAGGCGCGGGCGGCGCAGGGTTCCGCCCGGGGCGCCGACGCTCCCGGGCCAGGCATAGCGGTGCAAGAGCAGATCGTGGACGGTATCCACCGTGACGAACCCTCGGTGCCGGTAGAGGCCGATGGCCACCGCGTTGTCGGCCCGCACCTGCAACAGGAGCCTCCGGGCCTCCCGCTCCCGGGCCAGAGAGATGCCCGCATCGACCAGTTGCCCGCCGATCCCTCGCCCGCGATACTCGGGGAGCACGGCGACGTTGCTCACCGTCCAGACGTGGCCGTCATGTTTTTCCGGCGACAGGCTGATGTTGCCCACCAGGCGGCCGTCCTCGATCCACACCAGCCCGGCAAAGGGCGCCACCACCCGGCCAGTGGGCCGCAAAAAGGGACCCAGCATGGCCATCTGCCGCAGGTCCTGCACGATGTGGCTGCCCGTGGCGGCCAGTTCGGGGCCAAAGGCGGTCTCGATGAGCGTGGCCAGGCCGGCCATATCCCGATGGGGGACGAACGGCCGGATGTGGCCCGAGACCACCTGGCGTTCGAGAGCCTGCGCCACCATGATCATCTCGCCTTGAGCCGCCGAACGGCTTCGTCGGAGGAGATCTCGCCCGCCGAGAGTTGCTGCAGGATGGCACGGCGCTTTTCGCCCGACGCGTCGTCCTCCTCCGCCACGTCACAGTCCAGCGCACGGATCAGATCGTTCAGCCGGTTGCGCACGGTGGGGTAGGAGATGCCCAGCACCTCCTCGACTCGGGTGATTTTGCCCTCGCAGCGGATAAAGATCTCGGCAAAGGCCAGTTGCTCCGCGTTCAAGCGCCAAAAGCGCCCCAGGGCAAACCGCCCCTCGATGCTCGTGTCGCAAGCAGGGCAGTACAAGCGGGCGACATCCATCACGCCTTCACACACCGGGCACCGCCCGACCACCGAATGCGCCATCGACAACCCACCTCACAGCGTGCGTATGATCTTGATCGACTTGTAAACTATCATAACACCAGTGCTGACCAGAGTCAATGCTTGGATCAAATCTCTTCCGGCCACACCACCTCGACGCGGCGCCCACCAGCGGGTACAATGATCGTATGTGCATAGAGACGGGCGGCGGGAGGCCGCCCAAGGGGGAGACGAGCAATGGAACACAAGCCGCAGGAACCCTGGCAGAGCGCCCACTGGGCAGCCAGCCAACACAACTTTGCACCCGAGATCGCCATCGAGCCCCACCCCGTGGCGCTCCACGACATCACCCTCCGCGACGGCGAAGAGTGCGCCGACCTAGCCTACACCGTCGAGGGCAAGGTGCAGGTGGCGGAGGCCCTGGCGCGGCTGGGGATCCGGCGGATGGAGCTGTTCCTCACGGTGCCCGGCTGGTACGAGGCGCTGCGGGCCATCGTGGAGCGCGACCTGGAGATGGACGTCTACGTCACCTGGGAGCCGGGGCGGGTGGAGCGCGCCCTGGAGCTCGGCTGCCGCCACGTGATGGTCTGGTACCGCATCGGCGAGGTCTACCAGCAGCATGCCTCCCGACGCCCCCGAGAGGCGCTGATGGACGAGATGCGCGCCGCCGTCGGGGCCGCCCGCGAGGCAGGGGCGGAGGTTAACCTCTTTCTCCCCGAGTGCACCCGGGCCAGCCTGGAGCACATCCTGGCCGCAGCCCACGCCGCCAAGTCAGAGGGCGCCAGCGCCGTCACCGTGGTGGATAGCCAGGGCGTGGCCCGGCCGGGGGCCATCGCCCACCTGGTGCGCACCCTGCGGGACGAGACGGGGCTGGGCGTGGAGGTCCACTGCCACAACGACTTTGGCCTGGCCGTGGCCAACGTCCTGGCCGCCTACGAGGGGGGCGCCACGGCGCTCCACGTGGCGGTGAACGCCGTCGGCTACCGCGCCGGCAACGCGGCGCTGGAGGAAGTGGCCATGGCCCTGGAGGTGCTCTACGGGGTGGATACGGGGCTGCGGCTGGACCTTCTGCCGGAGGTCTCCCGGCTGGTGGAGGAGGTCACCGGGCTGCCCAACGGCTACTTCAAGCCGGTGGTGGGGCGTGGGGCTTTCTCCTACGAACGGTGGGAGGCCACCGCGGCGCTGGCGGCGGGCGGGGTGCGCCCCTACGCCTTTCCCTTTGAGCCGGAGGCTATCGGCCGCAGCCCGCGGCTGGTGGTCGGCAAGTGGAGCGATGCGGGGGCCGTGGCGCAGAAACTCGCCGAGTACGGTCTGCGCGCCGCGCCCGCGCGGCTGCAGGAGATTCTCCTGGCCAGCCAGCGGGCCGGGGCGGCCCGACGTCGGCCTCTACACGACGACGAGTTCCTGGCCATCGCCGAGGGCCTGGGGGTAGAGCACGCCGAGTAGGGCACCGGTCGATCGACCGCTTTGACGCCCTTTGCACGGTGCTTATAATGTTTAGGGATACAAGTATTCTGCCCCTGCCTCGGAGATACCGCGTATGAGAGATCCGCAAGAGTTGGCGGATTCCATTATCCACCTGTACTTGAGCCTGGTGCGCTATCAGCGCTCGCGCAGCCAGGCAGCAAAAAAGCAGACGGGCCAATCCGGCCGCCGCATGGCCATCCTGCGCTGCCTCCTGCAGTCCAGTCCTCGCTCCGTGGGAGAGATCGGCCGCTACCTCTATGTCAGTGACGCCACCGTATCGCGCATCCTCGACGATATGGAAACGCGTGGCTATGTGTCGCGGCGCCGCTGCAGTAAGGATAGTCGTCGGGTCCTGGTAGAGCCCACCGAAGCGGGCCGCGACCTGGTGGCCATCGCACCCAAGGGGGTTGTGTCCACCATGCGCGAGACCCTGCCGGAGCTCGACGTGGGGGAACTGGAGCGGATGGAGTGGTCACTGAAGCGGCTGACGGAACTCGTCCAGGTAGACGTATTGGTAGTGGAGGAGTAGCGGTTCAATGAACGTATACATGCGTGTACTGGGCTATCTACGCCCATACTGGCTGCTTCAGGTGGTGGCCTACCTGGCGATGCTGGGCATCAACGGCGTGATCCTGTACCGCCCGCAGCTCATTCGGCGCGTGGTGGACGTGGGCATCGGCGAGGGCAATCTGGATGCCCTCGGCACGTCCGTGGTGCTCATCGTCGGGCTGACCGGATTGCAGGGTGTGTTTCGCTTTGTCGAAGCCTATTCCACCGAATGGGTGTCGCAGAGCATCTCGTACAAGATGCGCAACCAGCTGTACGAACGGCTGGTAAGCCTCTCCTTCCGCTACCACGACGCCTCGCAGGCGGGCCAACTCCTCTCCCGCACGACGAGCGACGTGGACCGCCTGCGACGCTTTACCGGTCGCTCCATCCTGGGGCTCGTGCAGGCCATCGTCCTCCTGGTGAGCACCACGGTGATCCTCGTGCGCATGAACGCCACGTTGGCGCTCCTATCCCTGGTGGTCATGCCCATCATTCTGGTGTACATGAAGCGCTACGTCGATCGCACCCATCCCCTGTGGCACAGGCGGCAGGATCAGGTGGGCGTGCTCACCTCGCGCCTGGAGCAGAACCTGCACGGCATGAGCGTCGTGCGCGGCTTTGCCCAGGAGGACGCCGAGCGGCAGCGCTTTGGCGACGAGAACGACAAGGTGTTCGACATCACCATGGATGTGGCCAAGGTGAACTCGTTCGCCATGCCGTTCGTGCTCCTGCTGGCCCACGCCAGCGCCGTGGTCATCGTCTGGCTCGGTGGGCGCTATGTGGTGGCCGGCGCGCTGACGCTCGGTGAGCTCATCGCCTTTAACGCCTACGTGATGCAGCTGATCGGCCCCATTCGCCGGCTCAGCTTCCTGGCCAGCATGCTCGGCGAGTCGCGCGCCTCTGCGGAGCGCGTGTTTGAGGTGCTGGATGCCGAGTCGGAGGTGGAGGAAGCCCCCGACGCCCAGCCGCTGGAGGATATCCGTGGCGGGGTGACCTTTGACCACGTGTCGTTCCGCTACCAGGACGGCTTCCAAGCCCTCCAGGACGTCGACTTTGACGTGCCCGCCGGCAGCATCGTGGCCCTCCTGGGACCCACGGGCTCCGGCAAGAGCACGGTGACCAACCTGATACCGCGCTTCTATGACGTCTCCGAGGGGCGCATCCTGGTCGATGGGGTGGATATCCGCACGGTCATGCTGGACTCCTTGCGCAAGCGGATCGGCATGGTGCTCCAGGAGACGATGCTCTTTGCCACCACCATCCGCGAGAACATCGCCTTTGGTCGGACCGACGCCACCCAAGAAGAGATCGAGCAGGCGGCCAAGGCGGCGGCGGCGCACGATTTCATCATGTCCTTCCCGGAGGGCTATGAGACCTATGTAGGGGAGCGCGGCGCCACGCTATCCGGCGGGCAGCGCCAGCGGGTGGCCATCGCCCGGGCGCTCTTGATGGACCCGCGCATCCTGATCCTCGACGACGCCACCTCCAGCGTGGACACCGAGACGGAGCAGCAGATTCAGCGAGCGCTCGCCAACCTGATGGAGGGGCGCACGTCCTTTATCATCGCCCAGCGCGTCTCCACGGTGCGCAACGCCGACCTCATCCTGGTCATCGACAAGGGGAAACTGGTGGCCCGCGGCAAGCACGAGGAACTGATCCAACAGTCCGGCATTTATGCCGAGATCTATCATCGCCAGCTCAAGCAGGAGACGGGTGATCCCGCTCCGGCGCTTTCGGGGAGGTCGTCATGAGCTTCGGTATGGGTGGTGGCGGCGGCGGCATGGGCCACGGCCCGCGCCACCACATCAGGGGTTACCGGGACGTTACGGGCAAAGTGTTCGATTGGGACATCACCAAGCGCCTGCTGGCCTTCCTCCGGCCGCATGTTCGCCAGATGGTGCAGGGTGTGCTGCTCATGGTGGTCAGTGCCGGCCTGGCGCTCTTGACCCCTTACCTCATCGGCCGCGTGGCCATCGACCGCTACATCGCCGCGGGCGATCTGAACGGGCTTACGTGGACGGGCCTGGCCATCCTGGCGGCGTACGGGCTGGACTTTGCCGTCACCTGGCGTCGCAGGCTGGTCCTCCAGCGCACGGGCGCCGAGCTCCTGCGCACCATGCGCGAGCGGTTGTTCTCCCACTATCAGTTGCTCTCCATGAGCTTTTACGACAAGAACGAATCGGGCACGCTGATCTCCCGCATGTTGAGCGACGTGGGCGTCATCCACGAGCTCCTCTCCAGCGGCCTCATCACCATGTTGGCCGACATCGTCACCCTGGTGAGCGTCATCGTGGTGATGTTCACCCTCAGCCCGCGGCTGGCAGTCATCAGCCTGGCGGTGGTGCCCTTTATGGCGGTCATCACGCTGTGGTTCTCGTCGCGGGCGCGGCAGGCGTACCGGCTGACCCGGCAAAAGGTGGGCGCGCTCACCGGCCGGATGGCCGAGGACCTGGCCGCCATGCGGGTCATCCAGGCCTTTGCCGAGGAGCATCGCACCAGCCGTGAGTTCGATCGCATCAACCAGGAGACCCGCGACGCGAACGTTTCCGCCATCCGGCTGGCCGCCATCTTTACGCCGGGAATGGAAGTGCTGATCACCATGGTCACCGCCCTGATCCTGTGGTTCGGCGGGCGGGCGGTGATCGAGGGCGCCCTCACCGTGGGCATCATCGTGGTGTTCCTCACCTACATCGAGCGCCTGGCCCAGCCGATCCTGGACCTCTCCAGCGTGTTCACCACCTGGCAGGCGGCGATGGCCGGTGGCGAGCGCATCTTTGAGATCCTGGACGTGGAACCCGAGATCCAGAACGCCCCCGACGCCGTGGAGCTCACGGATATCGAGGGACGGGTAGAGTTCGACGACGTCTCCTTCCGCTACGTGGAGAACTCGCCGGTGCTGCACAACGTCTCCGTCGAGATCGAGGCGGGCGACACGGTCGCCCTGGTGGGCCCCACCGGCGCCGGCAAGACGACCATCGCCTCCCTCCTGATGCGCTTTTACGACGTGGACGAGGGCGCCATCCGCATCGACGGGCGCGACATCCGCAAGGTGACCGTCGAAACGCTGCGCAAGCAGCTGGGCGTGGTACCCCAGGAGCCCTTCCTGTTCCAGGGCACCATCGCTTACAATATCGCCTTTGGCCGGCCCGACGCCACCCGCGAGGAGGTGGTCGCCGCTGCCAAGGCCGCCAACGCCCACGAGTTCATCGCCGCGCTCCCCGGCGGCTATGATACGGAGATCCAGGAAGAGTCCACCAACCTCTCCCTCGGCCAGCGGCAGCTCGTCTGCCTGGCCCGGGTGATCCTCTCCCAGCCCAAGATCCTGGTGCTGGATGAGGCCACCTCCAGCGTGGACCTGCGCACCGAGGGCCTGATCCAGGACGCCATGGAGACGCTGATGTCGGGGCGGACCTCGCTGGTCATCGCCCACCGGCTCGCCACGGTTCAGCGGGCGTCCAAGATCTTGGTGATCGACGGGGGGCGCATCGTCGAGGAGGGGACGCACGAGGAGCTCCTGGAGCAGAAGGGCCTCTACGCGCACCTGTACGAGACGCAGTTCCTGGCCCCGGTGCTGGAGCAGATCTAGTTCGCCCATCGTAGCCAGCAGAGGAGAGCACGTCATGGTCGAGGGCACGTTTCTCTGTCGCTTTCGCCGCGGCGATCAGGGCGCCGCACACCTGGGCCTGGTAGTGGGCGGTCAGGTCTACGATCTGACGGCGCTCCGCGCGCCCGAGTACACCACGCTGGCGGCCTGGCTGTATCGCGCCGACAGCGACCTGGCCGGCGCCCTGACGGACCTGGCCGAAACCGCCCTGCGGCGCGAGCCGCTGTGTACCGCCGCGGCGCTCGCGGCGGAGGAGGGGGACCTCCACCTCCTGGCGCCGCTGGATAACCAGGAGGTGTGGGCCTGCGGCGTCACCTACACGATGAGCCGCGCGGCGCGCATGCGCGAGTCGCAAGAGCCCACCATCTATGGCCGAGTGTACGATGCCCCGCGGCCGGAGATCTTTTTCAAGGCCACCCCCTCGCGGGTGGTGGGACCCTGGGAAGCGGTGGGCATCCGCTGCGACTCCAGGTGGGACGTCCCCGAGCCGGAACTCACCCTGGTGGTGACGCCCAACCTGCAGATCGTGGGCTATACGGTGGGCAACGACATGTCCTCCCGCGACATCGAGGGGCAGAACCCCCTCTACCTGCCGCAGGCCAAGATCTATGATCGCTGTTGCGCCCTGGGGCCCTGGGTGCGGCTGGCGACCGCCGACTGGGACCCCCGGTCTCTCGCCGTGCGCTGCACCATCCGGCGGGGCGACGCGGAGGTGTTCAGCGGAGAGACCAGCACGGCCAACATCCACCGCCCCCTCGACGACCTGGTGGATGCCCTGGGACGCTGCAACCACTTTGCCAGCGGCGTGCTGGTGATGACGGGCACCGGCATCGTGCCGCCCGACACGTTTACCCTCGCCGAGGGGGACCGGGTGACCATCGATATCGAGGGGATCGGCGCCCTCACCAACCCGGTGATGCGGGTAGGCGACTGAGCGCCCCAGGACAAGCATACCAAGAGCCCGGACCGCACTGGCGGTCCGGGCTCTTGCTTTTTCGATTGGGGGAGGGTCAGCCGGGCTCGGTGGCGTGTTCCTCCAGGAGCGCCTGCAGAGCGCCCTGCCACGTCTCCGGCCCGCGGGTCATCTTGGCGATGCGGATATCGGCAAAGCGGGG
>JAAZBQ010000272.1 GCA_012513725.1 Chloroflexota bacterium | reverse complement strand
GTGAGGCCGGCCAACCCCGCGCCGATGATGATCATGGATGCAGACATGTGTCTCCTGCGCCACAAGGCCGGGTTGATGCCAATGCGATGCCGTTGTGGGGAATCTACTGCGAATCGCAACGTGACGCAAGAGCGAGGCGGCGCTGCTACCGTTCGTTCTCGGGTTGCAGCAGGATTTTGACCACGTCTTCCCGTCGTTCGGCCAGGAGGGTCATCGCCTCGTGGGCTTGCTCCAGGGGCATGACGTGGTCCACCAGCCGTTCGAGCCGCGGCCCATCCTCGTTCAGCCAGGCGAGCGCCCGGAAAAAGTCGGTAGCCTGATAGATCTGCGTGCCGACCAACTCCAGTTCGTAGAGGGTCATGGCGACCACGTCCACCGGCACCGGGCCGTCAAAGAGCGCGGTGGAGACGATCCGGCCGCCGCGCCGCGCCAGGCGGGTGGCCTGACCGACGAGGACCGGCGCGGCGCCGGCCAGAAAGATGACGTCCAGCCCCTCGGGATAGTCGCGCCGGATGGCGTCCTCCAGTCCCTCGCTGCGGGCGTTGTAGGCATGGGGGATGCCGATCTCGCGGGCTACCCGGAGGTTATAGTCGTAGAGGTCGGTAAGGGCGACCGACCGGGCGCCCGCGCGCAGCGCGGCATAGCCGGTGAGCAGGCCGATGGTGCCGCCGCCCAGGACCAGCACATCGTTGCCGGGCGCCACGCCGCCCCGCGCCACTGCATGTGCGCCCACGGCCAGCGGCTCGGCCAGGGCGCCCTGCACCAGGGAGGTGTCTGGGCCCAGGGGGTAGGTGATGTCGGCGCGGGCGATGAACAGATCGGCAAAGGTGCCCTGCCAGCCCCCTATCCCCGGCACGATCTTGTTCTCGCAGATGTTCGTGCGGCCCTGGGCGCAGTAGTGGCAGCGGCCACAGGACACGTAGGGCATCACGGTCACCCGATCACCGACCTGGAGACCGGTGACCTCCGCGCCCGCCTCGGCGATGGTGCCCGAGACCTCGTGCCCCAGCACCACCGGCGGCTTGCGGAACGGGTGTGTGCCGGTAAAGGCGTGCAGGTCCGATCCGCACACGCCGGCATAGGCCACCCGGATGAGCACCTCATCGGGCGCCGGGCGGGGCCGGGGCGCCTCCTGCACGACGACCCTGCCCGTCTCCTGGAGCATCCCCACGCGCATGGCAGCCCTCCTGTGGTGGTACGGCGATGGGTGCTCCGGCCGGTGCGAGCCGGCCGGAGCGTTCGATTAGCGGGAGTAGCTCGCGCCGGGGTCGCGGGCCCGGAGGGCGGCGGCCTCGACGAGGGCGCTCACCGCCGGCGTGGCCAGATCCGCCTCCGAGCGGAACTCCAGCACTCGGCTGCGCTCGTCGCTCCTAATCAGCAACCCCTCGGGGTCGGGCAGCAGTGCGCCGGCGTCAAAGACGATCTCGATCCCCGCGTCGGCGGCCTGTAGGGTGCAAAAGCGCGTTTCGTAGACGTAAGAGATGGACGCCGTCGCGCGATCGATGGCCTCGGCAGCCCCCGGGGCCGAGCGCCGGATGAGCGCTCGTACCTGGCGGGCTAGCGGCTGCAGGTCGGGCCGCAGCCGTGAGAGCCACTCTGTTGCCCCGGATTCGCGTTCTGTCGCCATCTGGTCAACTCCTATTCCTTTCGGCGGGTGAGGAGGCCGATGGCCTCGGCGCACCCATACATCAGGAACGTGTAGGTCTTGCCCACGCCGGGCCCCGGTTCCGGCGCCTGCCGCAGACGCTCGAACTTGGCGTCCCAGGCCACCCGCAGAACCCGCAGGTGCTCGGGGTTGTCGGAAAAGCGGATGCTGTTCACGTGGGCCATGATCACCACGCCGGGCTGGTCCATGCGCGGCTTGGACGCCGGGCACGATGTGTAGCGCCAGTCGGTGTTCTCCTCGCGCCAGGTGTCGTTGTCCAGGAAGGTAACCGCGCGCTCGATAGCGCTCGGCAGCCGCTCGTCGCCCGAGAGCGCATAGTAGCGGCTGATCCCGTTGATCAGGATCGCGGTGATAAACCCGGCCATGCCCGTGTGGCGGGCCGTCTTGCACGTGCAGTGATCCCAGGCCATCGGGTAGATGAGCCAGCCCCCGCACACCGGGTCCTGGTCGCGCAGGGC
>JAAZBQ010000271.1 GCA_012513725.1 Chloroflexota bacterium | reverse complement strand
GCCGGCGTGACATTCGTCACGTACAGGCGTGCCGCGATCCTGTAGAGTAGGGCCGTACGTCCGCGATCCACCGTAGATCATAGGAGAGTAGACACGCATGGACATGTTCTGCAACCAGTGCCAGGAAGCCGCCCGCAACGTCGGCTGCACGCGCCGGGGCGTGTGCGGCAAGACGGCGACCGTATCCAACGAGCAAGACGCCCTGATCTACCTCCTGCGGGGCCTCTCCGAGTGCGCCATCCGGGCGCGCGAGGCGGGCGTCGCGGATCCCGAGGCCGACCTGTTCGTGGCCGAGGGCCTCTTTGCCACCATCACCAACGCCAACTTTGACGAGGACCGCATGGTGGAGCTGGCCCGCCGGGCGATCGCCCTGCGCGACAACCTCCGCCGGCGCTGGCTGGCAGCCGTCCCCGGCGCGCGCGAGGAGGACCTCTCCCCCGCCGCACGGTGGATCCCGGAGCCCCTCGATGCCCTGAACCTGGCGGCCAAGGGGATCGCCATGCAGATCGTGGGCCGCGGTGAGCACAGCACCGTGAACGAGGACCTCCGCTCCCTCCGCGAGCTCCTCCTGTACGGGCTCAAGGGGATGGCGGCCTACACGGACCACGCCTATGTCCTCGGCGCCCACAACGACGCCATCCTGGCCTTTCTCCAGGAGGGGCTGGTGGCCATGGCGAACGACGCCCTCGGCGCCGACGACCTGGTCGCCCTGGTGATGCGCTGCGGCGAGATGGGCGTGCAGGCGATGGCGCTCCTCGACGCGGCGAACACCGGCGCGTATGGCCATCCGGAGCCAACCCAGACGAACATCGGCGTCCGCGAGGGGCCGGCGATCCTCGTCTCCGGCCACGACCTCCGCGATCTGGAGGAGCTCCTGGAGCAGACCGCCGGCACCGGCGTGAACGTCTACACCCACGGCGAGATGCTGCCGGCCACCGCCTACCCGGCGTTCAAACAGTACGACCACCTCGTCGGCAACTATGGCGGCTCGTGGTGGAAGCAGGACAAGGAGTTCGAGGCCTTTGGCGGGGCGATCCTGATGACCACCAACTGCATCACCGCGCCCAAGGAATCGTACAAGGAGCGGATCTTTACCACGGGCCTGGCCGGCTGGCCCGGAGTCCGGCATGTCCCCAACCGGCGCGATGGGCAGCCCAAGGACTTTGGCCCGGTCATCGAGGCGGCCAAGGCCGCCGGCAGCCCCCGCGCCTTGGAGTCGGGCACCATCCCGACCGGTTTCGCCCACCAGACGGTGCTGGGCGTGGCGGATCAGGTGATCGCGGCGGTGGAGTCCGGCGCCATCAAGCGGTTCGTGGTGATGGCCGGTTGCGACGGGCGCCACACCAGCCGAGAGTACTATACCCAGGTGGCCGAGAGCCTGCCGGAGGACCACGTTATCCTGACGGCGGGTTGCGCCAAGTATCGCTACAACAAGCTGAACCTCGGCGAGATCGGCGGCATCCCCCGGGTGCTGGACGCCGGCCAGTGCAACGACTCGTACTCGCTGGTGGTCATTGCCCAGGCGCTGGCCGAGGCGCTCGGCGTCGAGGACATCAACGACCTACCGATCTCCTACGACATTGCCTGGTACGAGCAAAAGGCCGTGATCGTGCTCCTGGCGCTGTTGTCGCTGGGGGTCAAGCACATCCGCCTGGGGCCCACGCTGCCGGCGTTCCTCTCGCCGGGGGTGGCCAAGGTACTGGTGGAGATGTTTGACATCATGCCCATCGGGGAGGTCGCCGAGGACGTCGCGGCCATCGCCGCGGGCCGCTGATCTCCGTTCAGAGACGGGACCACATGATGCGGCGACAGTCACCGCATCATGTGGTCCCGTCCGCCTCACGACTCGCCCTGCTGGCGCTCCCACTCCTCCCGGAGGATCCCGTACAGGACGAGGTCCTCGTAGCGGTCGTTCTTCAGGACGTGCTCCCTTTGCACGCCCTCCTGTGACATACCGATCTTGAGCATCACCCGCCCCGACGCGACGTTGGGCGCCAGGTGGGTGGCCATCACCTTGTGCAGGCCACGCTCGGCGAACGCGTAGCGCAAAACCGCCCGGGCCGCCTCAGTGCCGTAGCCCTGGCCCCAGCGGTCCGCCGCGATCCAGTAGCCCATCTCCGCCCGGTGGTGGCGCTCGGCGAAGGTGAGGCCGATGGCGCCGATGAGCAGGCGCTCCTCACGCAGGGTGATGGCGAACGTGGCGCTCTCGCCGGCCTGGAAGCGGTCGGGGTGCGACTCGATCCAGGCCTCCGCCATGCCGTCCTCGTAGGGGTGCGGGATGTTCAGGGTGTAGCGGGCGATCGCCTCATCCCCCGCTAGCCGCTGGACCCGGGCGGCGTCGACGAGGGTAAAGGGCCGCAGCGTGAGGCGCTCGGTGTGCAGGTCGGGCGGGTAGCGGCGGGGCCGTTCGTCGGGCATGGGACTCCTTTCACGGGCGCGCGATGACAGGCGGTTTCCCCTTCCCGGAAGCTGCCTTGCCCCTTGGGGTCCGGGAAGGTTCTTGGGTCTCAGCCGAGACCTCGCGGCCTGGGACTCCGGAACCTTCCCGAAAGGAAGGAACCTTTCGGGAAGGGGGCAGCGCTCATTATGTCCTTGACCGGCCGGCACGCAAGGCGCTACAATCCGCCAACATGGACGCGGGAGGTTTGCATGGAGTTGACCTTTGCCACGTTGCCCCTCTCCGGCTGCTCCGGCTGCGAGGTGGGCCTGCTGAACTCTGACGCCTGGATCGGTCCGTACCAGCTGACCTACATGCCCCTGGTGATCTCGGGCGACGACCTGCCGCCGGTGGACACCCTCCTGGTCACCGGCGGGGTGGGCACCGAGGACGACGAGTACCGCCTGCGCAGGGGGCGAGAGCGCGCGCGGCGGCTCATCGCCGTGGGCACCTGCGCCATCTCCGGCGGCGTGGCGAACATCGGCGACCGCGACGACGTCCGCGAGGTGTATTTCGCCCAGCGCGGCCGGCGCCTGGTTCCCCGCATCCTGCCCAAGTGCCATCCCATCGATGATGTCGTCGAGGTGGACCTCTACCTCCCCGGCTGCCCGCCGATGGGCCACCTCTACATCGCCGCCCTATTCGGCATCGAGGGCTTCAAGCCCTCCAAGACGGTGTGCATCGACTGCGGCCGCCGAAAGACCCGCGATCGGCCCACGGCGCTGACCGGCTTTCAGAGCGGCGAGGTAGACCCGGAGCTCTGCCTCATCAACCAGGGCTACATGTGCATCGGGTCCTCAACCCGGGGCGGCTGTGGCGCGCCCTGCACCCGGGCCGGCAACCCCTGCGTCGGCTGCCGCGGGCCGTCGGATGGGTTCATCTCCCGCTCCCGGGAGGAGTGGTTCACGGCGATCAAAAAGGTGTTCGCGCGGATGACCGACATCCCGCCAGAGGCCGTCGACGACGTGATCCGCTCGCCCCAGTACTCGCTGTTCACCTTCCAGTTCGCCGACTATACCGGCCGCCAGCGCGACCCGGAGAAGGTGCTCTGATGACGACGCTCACGGTACCGCTCTCGCGAATCGAGGGCCACGCCCACGTCACCATCTCGTTCAGCGGCCCCATGGTGCACTGGGCGCGGTTCGAGGCCGCCGAGCTGCGGGGGTTCGAGTACCTCGTCCAGGGCGCCCCGGCCGAGCAGATGCCCGTCCTCGTGCCGCGCATCTGTGGGGTGTGCTCCACGGCCCACCACCTGGCCGCGGTCAAGGCCCTGGAGACGATCTACGACGTCACCCCGCCCCCCGAGGCGATCAAGATTCGCGAACTCATGATGCTCGGGCAGCTGATCCAGAACCAGGCCACGTCGCTATTCCTGTTCACCATGCCGGACCTTACCGGCGGGCAGAGCGACCGCGGCGTGCGAAGCGTGTTCGATTTCGGCCCCGACGATGCGGAACTGGCGCCGCAGTCCCTGGAGGTGCGCAAGGCGGGCACCGACCTGATCACCCTGGCCGGCGGGCAGTTCATCCACCCGGTCAAGGCCGTGGTCGGCGGGGTGACGGCGGGGCTCGACGAGGAGGCCGCCGCGGGGGTCCGCGCGAACCTCGACCTGCAGTTGCCCGTCGCCGAGGCGCTGGTGGAGCGCTACTGGGACATGTTTCTCCGGCTCAAGGACCGCATCGGCACCCTGGGCGACGACGAGCCCACCTACTACCTGGCCGCCGTGGATCCCGGCCACGCCTACTATGGCCGCTGCATCCGGGTCCTGTCGCCCGAGGGCGTCGAGGAGGCCTGTTTCGACGCCTGCGACTATACCCGCTACCTGGAAGAGGTGCCCTTGGAGACCTCTTACGCGAACGCCACCCTGTACCGGGGGGAGCGCCTGCGCACCAACTCCTTAGCGCGGCTGAACATCCTGCCGGAACTCGGCACGCCCCGGGCCCAGCGCTGGATGGATCGCTTCCGGGAGACCTGGGGACACCCGGCCCACGCGATCCTGCTGTTCGATCTGGGGCGCTGCATCGAGCTGGTCTACAGCATGGAGCGCGCCATGGAGATCCTCGATGAGGACGGCTTGACCGGGTCGCCGGGGCGCTTCCAGGTGGGACATACCCCCCGCGACGGCGAGGGCTGCGGGCTCGTCGAGGCGCCGCGGGGGCCGCTGATCCACCACTATGGCATCCAGGACGGCCTGATTACCAAAGCCAGGTTCCTGAACCCCACCCAGCACTCGATGTTCGCCATCGAGTACGCGCTGGAGGTAGCGGCGCGTCGCTACATCACCGAGCAGGGGATCAGCGCGGAACTGGAGGCCGCGGTGGGCCGGGTGGTCCGGGCGTTCGATCCCTGCATCGCCTGCGCGACGCACTGAGATCCCCTTCCCGGAAGCTGCTTTGGCTTCCGGGAAGGTTCTGGCCTCTACGAGGTTACCGGAACCTTCCCGAAAGGAAAGAACCTTTCGGGAAGGGGAGGCGTACGTCGTTTTGACACGCAGCGGGGTCTGTGATAGACTCCGCCCCATTCAGAGTCGGGCTCGCCGAACAGGAGATCCCACCGTGCGAGGCAACATGTCGGTCGTGCTGAACGCCGACCTCACCAAGAAGAGCAAGGCCAAGAAGCCAGACCTACGGTCTGGATAGGCTTGCTCTGCGCCTCGATCGGAGCCGTATAAGAGCAGCTCTCCCCAGACCGTTGGGGAGGGCTGTTTTGTTTTGCCCCATCGTCGCCCCGGACCCGCAGTGTCGCCTCCGGTGATGGCCAACTATCCTTGCCAGAGAGGAGGTGATACAGATGCTGAGCGGTACCTGCCCCGAATGCGCCGCCGAGATCGAGCTCGATGACGTCATCGAAGGCGAGATCGTCGACTGCCCCGAATGCGGCGTGGAGCTCGAGGTCGTGAGCCTGGAGCCCCTGACCCTGGACGTGGCCCCCGACGAAGAAGAAGACTGGGGAGAGTAAGCACCATGCCCATCGAGCACTTTGGCATCATCGAGTCGACACTGCGGGAAGGCGAGCAGTTCGTAGGGGCGAACTTTTCCACTGAACAAAAGGTGGCAATCGCCAGGGCCCTCGACGCGTTCGGCGTGGAGTACATCGAACTCACGTCGCCCGCCGCGTCGCCCCAGAGCCTCGAGGACTGCAAGGTGGTGGCCGGCCTCGGCCTGCGCACCAAGGTCCTCACCCACACGCGCTGCACGATGGAGGACGCCCGCTTGGCCGCCTCTACGGGCGTCGACGGGATCGACGTCCTGTTCGGCACCTCCTCGATGCTCCGCCAGTTCAGCCATGGCAAGTCAATCCCCGAGATCATCCGGATGGCCAAGGAGGTGGTCTCCTACATCCAGGACCAGGGCTTTGAGGTACGGTTCTCCTCCGAGGACTCGTTCCGCTCGGACCTGGCCGACATCCTGGCCATCTATGAAGAGGTGGATGCCCTGGGCGTCACCCGGGTCGGCGTGGCCGACACGGTGGGCGTGGCGACGCCTCTGCAGGTGTACCAGGTCGTGTCCGAGATCCGCAAGCGCGTCTCCTGCGACATCGAGTTCCACGGCCACAACGACTCGGGCTGCGCCATCGCGAACGCCTACTGCGCGCTGGAGGCCGGCGCCACCCACGTGGACACCTCCATCCTGGGCATCGGCGAGCGCAACGGCATCGCCTCCCTGGGCGGTCTCATCGCGCGGCTCTATGCCGTGGATCGGAACCTCGTGAGCAAGTACG
>JAAZBQ010000270.1 GCA_012513725.1 Chloroflexota bacterium | reverse complement strand
GCAAAGACGCAAAGAAGGACGCAGAGGCGCGTGCCCAGTCTGCTGGGCCGGAAGACGCGGAGACGCAGAGGGAGAAAGGTGGACTGTGATGCGGTGCGGGCATCCAGTGGTCTACAGCGTTGTCATCCCGAGGTCCCCCGAGGGATCTCCGGCGCACATCACCTGTAGTCTATGTCCGGCAGAGATCCCTCGGGGGACCCTTCGGAAGACCGCAGGGCAGGCCTCGGGATGACACGTAACCGGGCTCGGGATCCATAGGGCGGGATGCCTCGAACAACGCCCCTATGACCTATTCCCCCTTGCGTCTTTGCCCCTTTGCGTTGAATCTGCTCTGCGTCTCTGCGTCTTCCGGCCCAGCAGACTGGGCACGCGCCTCTGCGTTTCCCTTTGCGCCTTTGCCCCTTTGCGTCTTGGCGTCAACTTCTTCTCTTCTCCAGCCCGCAGAGCAACGCGGTCACTTCGGCCTCTGCCTCGGACGGGGTGAGGGGGCGATGATAGTTGTACATCACGCCGCCGGGGCGCTCGTTATAGTAGGGGCGGTTACAGTCGGGGCAGCCGGAGGTGCGAAAGGCGTCGCCGCCGGCGAGGAGGTCCCCCAGGACGGCCTCCGGGAGGCCGAACGTCACCCGCGCGCCGTCGTCGCGATAGCGGAACGCCTCGGCGCTCGCCAGGCCGCGCGCCAGGAGCCAGAGCGCCGCCTGCACGCGCCGGTAGGCCGCGAGCGGCGGGGGCGGCGCCCCGGCCAGCGGCGTGCCCCGCACCGGGGTAAAGGCAAAGAGCGCCACCCGCACACCCATTGCCAGGAGGCCGGAGATCCTGGCGATCGCCTCCTGCTCCGTCTCGCCGAGGCCCACGATGAGGTGCGTGCCGATGCGCCCGGGGAACGCGGCAGCCGCCTCTTCGAGGAGCGCACAGCCCCGCGCCCAGCGGCCACCCTTGGTGCGGCGGTAGACGGCCTCGGTGGCCGCGTCCAGCGAGATCGTCACCCGCTCGGCGCCCGCCTCCAGGAGGCGCGCCACGTCGGCGAGGTCGCGCGGGGCCACCGAGGCGCAGATCGGCACGTCGCTGGCCGCGGCCAGGAGCGCGACCGCCTCCTCCGTCTCGGCGATGTGCTCTCGCCCGACCGTCACCTGAAAGCAGGCCCGGCGGATGCGCCCCTCCCGGGCTGCCGCGGCGATGGCGGTCGCTACTTCCTCTCGGGGGAACGGGGGCCACAGCACCCGCGAGAGCGCCGCGTCGTCCGCCCGGCTCTCCCGGGCCTGGGCGCAAAAGGCGCAGTTGCGCAGGCAGCGCTCGCCGAGCATCAGGTACGCCGTCGTGGGGGCGGCGTCCATCGGCGTGGGCCGCAGGCCCAGCACGGCCGCCGTCCCCGACGAGGCGCGCCACACGCCCCCGCCATCGGTACAGTCGGTGCGCTCTGTGGCTTTCGGGCGCTTTCCCCACGAATCGCACGAATGGCCGGACGAATCGGCCCTATCCGCCGACTCTGTCACGGATGCCGATCCGTCCCGCGCAGCAAGGGATGCCTCGGCAGCAGGCGATCGATCCAGCCCCATGCATCGGGCACAGGGAGTCTCTGCCACGTTCGCCATGCCTACCTCTACACTCCCCTCCCCATCCGTGCCATCCGTTCGATCCGTACCATCCGTGGTACTCTTTTTCTTGCTGGATTCGTCCGTCATTCGCGCCATTCGTGTGGAGCCGGCCGACATCGACCGAGAACCTAGTCCAGCGCGCAGCATTCCCGCCCCCATTCCACGGTCAGCCCCATCTCCGCGGCTGCCTCCACGGCGGAGCGGGCCGGGTTCACGATGACGTTCAGCCCCGCCCGCACGGCCGCCTCGTCCAGCGCCTCCCGGTACGTGCCCCGGGGGCGCATGCAGCCGAGGTACAGCCGGGCGCGGGGCATCTCCACCCGGGCCCGGGCCAGGAAGCGGGCCGCCTCGTCGAGGGGTGGGGGAGCGCAATCGGCGTAGCGGGTGCCGGGCGTGGGGATCAGGACGATGAACACCACCGTCCCGGCGTCCCGCGCCGCCAGGGCCTCCAGCGCCCGGCGCTCGCCGCTCATCCGCCCTCCGCGGAGGCCCAGGGTCAGGTGGGGCACCACCCGCACGCGCCGCCGCAAGAGGTCGTAGGTGCGCATATAGTCGTCGAGGTCCAGGTCCAGCCCGTACACCTCCCGAGCCGTCTCCCGATCGCCCACCACGTCGAACGACACGAGGTCGACATAAGGCTCGATGGTGCGGAGGGTGGCCTCGTCGATCATTCCCACGTGCCAGTTCAGCCGGCGTCCGGCCCGCAGCGCGGCCACCCGCTCCAGGTGCTGCGAGACCGGCACGCGCCCCTGGGGATCGCATCCGCCGGAGATGAGCAGGCTGGTGGCCGGGGTGTCGTCGACCTCCCAGATCGGCCGCATGTGGGCGAGATAGTGCCCCCCGCAGTGGGCGCACTGCAGTGCACAAGAAGGGCCCGTCAGGCTCACGGGGAGCGTGTCCAGCGGCCGGTCAAAGCGGATGGTGGGGGGATGGTGGCGGGCGCGGGCCTGCCAGGCCTGGAGGAACAGCGCCGGCTCGCCTGCCGACTCTCGGTTCGAGTCATCCCGGGCCAGGGCGTTTCGGGGCGAGGACTGCAAATCGCGGACGTCGAACACGAACAACTCCCCATCGGTTACGGACTACCGATGGGGAGTATAGGATCGGCCCGAGAGGGCGTCAAAGCGGCCTAGAGGGCGTCGCGGATGTCCCCGGGCATGTTCTGCACCTGCATCTGCTGCCCCTGGGCCGAGGCCTTTTCCACCTCAAAGGTGATGTTCGGCTTGTTGAACTTGCTCACCTCACCGCGGCCGCGGTTGGGCTGAAAGGCCAGGATCATCGACACCACGCCGATGATGGGCATCGCCAAGGCGCCGAACAGCGAGTACTTTAATACCTGGCCACCCACCGCCGGGTCGGGGATCAGGATGGCCGCCGCCAGGCCGCCAAAGAACAGGAGGAGCGTCGGCGGCAAAAAGAGCCGCAACCCCTGGCTGATCCGGGCGCGCTTGGTCATCCACGACTGGGTATAGCCACAGTTCGGGCAGCGCTTCCAGGAGAGCCGGCCAAAGTCGTTCTTGCCGAATCCGCTGCGGAGCTCCTCACCCAGGCGCTTGACGGTGCGTATCGCATCGGCGCGGGGGTCGGCATAGCGCACCTCGGCCTTGGCGAGAAAGATCTGCTCGTACGAGAACTGGTGACCGCACGCCTCGCACTCTACGTCGATCGTGGCAGCATCGCGCACGGTGGCTTCGGTGGTATCGCCCACGGTCCCTCCAATAAGTGCTATGTCAACCTGCACATATTCTACACCGCATCGCCCATCCCGGCAACCCGCGCTTTTCTTCCCCTCCCGGAAGCGCCTCCCTTCCCGGAAGCGCCTCCCTTCCCGGAAGCGCCTCCCTTCCCGGAAGCTGCCTTGCCGCTTCGGGTCCGGGAAGGTTCTGGGTGGAGCGCACGCCCACTTTCTCGGAACCTTCCCGAAGGGAAAGAACCCTTCGGGAAGGGGAGCGTCGAGAAGGCGAGCGAGGCCTACCGGTTGTTGCGCGGCAAGCGGCGCTGGACCTCGGGCACCATCCAGGAGATGAGCGCGTCGGTGCTGCGGGTCTGCATCAGGATCCGTCCGGGCCCGGTGAGGTCCACCACCAGCCCCTCGCCGCTGAACAGGCTGGACTTGAGCCCGCCGATCGCTCGCACCGAGTAGGCCATCTCCTCGCCCCAGGCCACCAGGTGGCCGGTGTCCACCGTGTGCACCTCTCCGGGGCCCAGGATCATCTCGTGGATGGCCCCATACGACGAGAGGACCAGCGTGCCGGCGCCCGAGCAGCGCAGGACGAACAGCCCCTCGGAGGCAAAGAACGTCCGCGCGCCGCCCCAGCGGGTGTCCACCTCGACGTCCATCGACGAGGCCACGAACGACCCCGACTGCACCAGGAGCGGGCTGCCCGGCTCCAACTCGTGGCTGAACAGGTCCCCGGGGAGCGCCGGCGCCACGTTGAGGGTGCCGCCCTCGTCGGGTGCCGCGTACTCGTTGATAAAGAACGACTCGCCCCCCAAGAGGGCGCGCCTGAGCGAGGCCATGATCCCGCCGGAGGCCTTGGTCTCCAGGCTCACCCCCTGGGAAAAGGACACCATCGAGCCGGCCTCCACGCGCACGCGCTCGTTGGGCTCCAGGCGGAGGATCCCGAGCGAATACGCCGGACGATACGCGATGTCTGTACGCATCCTCGTGTGCTCCTTCCTGCCCTCCCTTCCCGGAAGCTGCCTTGCCCCTTCGGGTCCGGGAAGGTCTGCGATTCCGGAACCTTCCCGGAAGGGAAGAACCTTCCGGGAAGGGAACGGCTCTGTGTGCCGCGCCCGGTCAGCCCTGGGGCGCGCCGTACTCCTTGTTCACGGCCTGCAGGAGGGCCTTCATGTACCCCACGGCAAAGGCCTCCGCCGCGCGGCCGCCCCCGACCATCTCCTCGAGGTGGTCCGACATGATGGCCCCGTCATAGCCCACCTCGCCGAGCGCCCGCATCACCTCGTGCATGTCCATGTACCCGTCGTCGAGGTAGGTCTCCACGAACCCCTCGGGCATCGGCGCGGTGACGTTGCGGAAATGCACCTTGAACAGCCGCTGCCGGCTGCCAAAGTAGCGGATGGTCTCCACCACGTCCGCCCCCATCGCCTCGCCGCCCTCCAGCCAGCAGCCCACGCAGAGGCACACGCCGATGTTCGGGCTGTCGGCGATCTCGATGGCCCGCCGATAGCCCTCGAACGACCCAAAGATGCAGCGCGGGATGCCGCCCAGGTCGTACACCGGCGGATCGTCGGGGTGGATGCCGATGTACACGCCGGCCTCCTCGGCCACGGGGACGACCTGCCGGATGAAATAGGCATAGTTGTCCCACAGCTCCGCCTCCGAGTAGCGGCGGCCGTGGGTCAGCGGGCCGACGAAGGCCTTGCCCAGCCAGTGCCCCTCCCGCGCCTCGTCGAGGTGGAACGCCCGCGCCGTCGCCCCGCCCCGCAGGGCGCCCCGGCCGGTGGACCAGATGCCGTTGCCCATGTGGGCATAGGTCGAATAGTGGATCCCCGCGGCGCCGAGGTTGCGGATATAGTCCAGGTATTCGGCGATCTTGGCGTCGCGACCGGGGAGGTTCAGGGTGATCTCTTCCATGTTGTGGAGGCGGTTGTTCGCCAGGCGGTAGATGCGCAGCCCGTGCGATTCCACCCACTCCCGCAGCGCCGCATAGCCCGCGGCGGAATGGTCGCCGTCGGGGGGCACGTCGGCCATCACCCACTCGACGCCCAGCTGCTGGATGAACCGCGCGTCCTCCTCGGTGGCGCGGGCGGGCAGCTTGGTGCCGATCTGGATGCCGGGCCGCGAGGCGCGGTAGCCGGGGATGACCGAGAGGGCATAGTCGCCGGGATGGGTTGCCATGGGTGATCGCCTCCTGGGCAGGTGTGGGGTCGCGAGGCTGCTGAGCAGCCTGCGCAGAGTATAGGGCCAAGCGAAGGCCATGAGCAAGTCCGCCTCGCCTATGGAGCGCGCCTCCGGCCACCCGCACCCCAAACCGGCGCCACGGTTGCCCCAGCAGCCGCCGGGGGACATAATGACGAGAGAGGCCCGCGGCCTCGCCATCCGGCCGGACCCGGCACTGCACTCTCTGAAGGGGAGCCATGTCCAACACATTTACCGAGCTGTTCCTGATCCTCCTGCTGATCGGGCTGAACGGCCTGTTCGCCATGTCCGAGATCGCCGTGCTCGCGGCGCGCAAGCCCCGCCTGCGCCAGCGCGCCGCCGAGGGCGACGCCCGCGCCGCCCGGGCGCTGGACCTCGCCGAGTCGCCCAATCGCTTTCTCTCCACGGTCCAGATTGGCGTCACGCTCATCTCGGTGGTCCTCGGCGCCCTCGGTTCGGCCGCCCTGGCCGGCGGGCTCGCCGCCCTCCTCGCCCAGGTGCCGGCCCTGGCCCCCGTCGCCAACGCGATCGCACTGGCCGTCTCGCTCCTCCTGATCACCTACCTCTCGGTGGTGTTCGGCGAGCTGGTGCCCAAGCGCCTGGCGCTGAGCAACCCCGAGCGGATCGCTACCGCCGTGGCCCCCCTCATGCGCACCTTTGCCACCATCACCGCGCCGGTCGTGCGACTGCTGGCCGATTCCACCCGGCTCGTCGTCCGCCTGCTCGGGGCGCAGACCGCGGTGGAGCCGCCGGTCAGCGACGAGGAGATCCGCCTGCTGTTCGAAGAGGGCACCGAGGCCGGCGTGTTCGAAGAGGCCGAGCAGGAGATGGTCCGCGCCGTGCTCGTCCTCGGCGATCGGCGGGTGGCCGCCGAGATGACGCCCCGCCCCGACGTGGTGTGGATCGACATCCACGACTCGGAGGAGGAGATCCGCCGCAAACTGGCCGAGACCCCCTACTCCCGCTTTCCCGTGGCGCAGGACTCCATGGACACGGTGATCGGCGAGGTGCGCGCCCGGGATATCCTCACCCACCTCTGGGCCGGCGAGCCGTTCGACCTCCGCGCCATCATGCACCAGCCCCTCTATGTGCCCGAGGTGATGCCCGTCCTGCGCGTCTTGGAGACGTTCAAGCGCAGCGGCACCCAGATGGCCGTGGTGATCAACGAGTACGGCAACGCCGAGGGGATCGTGACCCTCACCGATGTGATGGAGGCCATCGTCGGCGATATCGGCCCGGCCGATCAGACCGACGAACCCCAGGCCGTCCAGCGGGAGGACGGCACCTGGCTGGTGGATGGCATGCTGCCCATCGACGAGTTCAAGACCGCCCTGGGCTTGGAGGATATCGACCTGCCGGCCGAGCAGCAGGGGCTCTACCAGACGGTGGCCGGCTTTGCCATCCTCCAACTCGGCCGCCTGCCGTCGGTGACCGAGCAGTTCCAGTGGAGCAACCTGCGCTTCGAAGTGCTGAACATGACCGGCCCCCGGGTGCAGCAGGTCCTCGTCGAAGTGCTGCCCGAGGGCGTCGAGACAGAAGAGCCCCCGCCCCCCGACGAGGACGCGGGCGACGAGTAGCGGCGATCTACCACCAAGGACACCAAGAGCACAAAGGATAAAAGAGAAGGAGGAGGGGGCGTGCCGATCTGCCCCGTTTGCTCCCCCTTCTCTTCCTTTGTGCTCTTGGTGTCCTTGGTGGTGAGCGTTCCTCAGGCCACCGACCGGGCGACGAGCTTGAGCGCCCAATCGCCCGGCCCGGGGAACGCCGGCACGCGCCCGTTGCAGAACGCATCCGCACGCACCTCGCCGGCATCCAGCCACTCGCCGGTGCGCGGATCGAACCACGTCGCCGCGTACACCCCGCCGTAGCGCAGGCCCCGGACGGTGGCCGGCGAGCAATCCGCCTCCAAGTAGAGCATCACCAGCCCCATGTCGGGCGTGGCGGCGCAATACGCCCAGCCCCGGTTCCCCTCGGGCCCGCCGGTCTTGTTCGGCGAGACGAGGTCCGCCTCGGGCACCAGGTCCCGGTAGCGCACCCCCTCGGAGAGGGCAAAGGTCCGCAGGTGGCGCAGCTGGTCGCCGGAGCGGTACCCGAGCGCCTCCCACATCTTGTAGGGGGCCTCCGCCTCGATGTCGCCGCCCCACAGGCCCACGGCGCCATAGATGTGCCCCGCCAGCCCGCCGGAGAGGAAACTGCCGTACATGCCCGAGCGGCAATAGAGGTCGGCCTCCTCCGAATCGGGCGCGACCTCGGTGCCCGGCGGCCAGCCCGCATAGTAGGGCTCGCCGTTCAAGGCCGGCCGCGGCGGATCCGCCCGGTCGTAGATGTGGGTCAAGAGCCAGTGCGAGTCGTGGTCGCGGCGGTTGCCGATCTGGTGCAGGCTCAGCCAGGGCGCCTCGGGGCTATCGCCAAAGTTCAGCAGGCTCGATCCCGCGGCGTTGCACGAGAGGAGGTTGCCAAAGGCCGGCACCCCCTTGGAATACACCGCGTTGGCCGGAACGTTGTACTCGCGGGAGGGGATGCTGAGGCCCGGCGAATCGAAATGGATGGGGCTCAGGATGCAGAGGTTCGCCTGGTAGCGGGCCCACACGTACTGGACATAACGCGCATAGGAATCGGGCCAGGGATAGTACTGGAACCAGGGCATGCTCGCGTCGCGGCGGACCACCTCGATGAACGGGATGAACCCCTGGGCGTTCAAATAGTCGATCTTGCGGTCCATGGCCTGAAAGTAGGCCGGGTTGATCCGCTCCACGTCGGGAAAGACGTCCTCGTACCCCGGCACCCGCCCGGGGAAGAGGAAGGGGCGGCCGCCCTCGTTGTGCATGTCCTTGGCGCTCGCGGTGCCTGATTGCT
>JAAZBQ010000269.1 GCA_012513725.1 Chloroflexota bacterium | reverse complement strand
ACGCTCGTCTGGGAGCGCGGCGGTATCCTGTACATGGTCGTCGGCCCGCACGACGACGCCACGCTCGTGCAGATCGCCGAGTCCATGTTCTAGCATCGCTCACCGCGCGGGCAGCCCTCCATAGGCGGCCGAGCTGCCCGCGCCGGCCGGTCAGCATCGTCAGGGGAGATCCGACATGGCAGACGGCGGATGGGCCATCGAAACGGTGGCCTTGCGTAAAGAGTACGGCCCCAAGGTCGCCGTCAGCGGCCTGGACCTCACCGTGGCACGCGGTGAGGTGTTCGGCTTTTTGGGGCCCAACGGCGCCGGTAAAACGACCCTGGTCAAGATGCTACTGGGCCTCGTGCGGCCCACCTCGGGCCGGGGCATGCTCCTCGGCGAGCCGATCGGCCGGCCCGAGAGCAGGCGGCACATCGGGTTCCTGCCGGAGCACTTTCGCTTTCACGAGTGGCTGAGGGCAGACGAGTTCCTGGAGCTCCACGGCCGCCTCCTGCACCTGCCTTCCCACGAGCGGCAGCGGCGCATCCCGGCCCTCCTGGAGCGGGTCGGCCTCCAGGAAGCGGCGGCGCGGCCCCTGGGCGCCTACTCCAAGGGAATGCTCCAACGCATCGGCCTGGCCCAGGCGCTCCTCGGGCACCCGGCCCTCGTCTTTCTCGACGAGCCCACCTCCGGGCTGGACCCCGTCGGCCGCCGGATGGTGCGCGACGTGATCCGTGACCTGCAGGACGAGGGCGTGACCGTGTTCCTGAACTCCCACCTCCTCAGCGAGGTCGAGCTGACCTGCCAGCGGGTGGCCATCATCTCCGCCGGCCGCGTCGTGCACACGACGGCCCTTGAGGAGCAGTTGGACGGCGCCACGGCGGTAGACCTCACCGTCGGCGCCCTCGACGAGGGACTCGTCGAGGGCCTGCGGCGCTGGTCGCCCCGGCTGGAAGTAGATCCCGAGCGGCGGCTGATCACCCTCTACATCGGCGACCACGCCGTGCTGCCCGAGATATCCCGCTGGATCGTCGGGCGCGGCGCGGCGCTGTACGGCCTGGCCCCCCGCCGGCAGACCCTGGAGGACCTCTACGTGCAACTCATCCACGAGGGCGAGGAATGAGCGACATCCTGACCATCGCCGGGCTGACCCTCCGCGAGGCGTACCGGCGGATGATCCTGTGGGTGGCGGTGGCACTCAGCGCCGTGTTCCTCGCGATCTATGGCGTGGGGTTCTACTATGTGTACCAGGACCTGGTGCGCGTAACCCGTGGCGTCGCGGTGGTGACCGACTCGGTCTTTACCTTTGTGCTCCTGGCCGCCTTTTACGTGGTGAGCTTTCTCGGCGTGGTGATCGCCGTGCTGATGTCGGTGGGGGCCCTTTCCGGGGAGATATCGTCACACACCATCCAGTCGCTGGCCACCAAGCCGATCCGGCGCGCCAGCCTGGTGCTGGGCAAGTGGTTGGGACTCGCGGCGATGATCGCCCCGTTCATCGTGACGCTGTCGCTCGGGGTCACCGCGATCACCTGGGCCATCTCGGGGTACGTGCCGCCGCAGGTGGGGCGCGGCATCGCGCTCCTGGTGCTCCAGGCGCTCATCATGCTCTCGCTGGGCATCGCGGGCAGCACCCGGCTGTCCACGGTGGCCAACGGCGTGTTCATCTTTCTCCTCTACGGGGTGGCCTTTGTGGGCGGGTGGATGGAGCAGATCGGCTCCTTTACCGAGACCAGCGCTGCCGTCGAGATCGGCATCATCTCCAGCCTCCTGGTACCCAGCGAGGCCATCTGGAAGATGGCCGCCCACGGGATGCAGCCCACCGCCCTGGGAGGCCTCCGGATCGTGGACGCCATGGCAGCCGGGCCGTTCACCGTCCTGAACCCTCCCAGCCTGGCGATGCTGCTCTACGCGATCCTCTACACCCTCGCGGCCGTGGCCCTAGCCGTGCGCCTCTTTGGCACTCGCGATCTGTAGCCCGCCTGGGCGTCGCAGCACGCGCGCTTGACGTGACGTTCCGGGGTTGTACAATCGGTGGCAGGTTGGCTTGGCGACAACGCATCTGGCCACCGTCATGATGGTTCGCCTCGAATCCCCGTCTCCCCCTCGCTGGAATCTCGACACCGTCGATTGCGACCCGCTGACTGGCGCCGCCCCTGCACTGCAGGAAGCATGGCGCAGCCCCGCCGACCCACCGTTGGGCGCGTCTTTGGGGTGCAGGAAAGGAGGGCTCGTGTCGAGCGCCGTTCCGCTGCTGCACGCGGAGCGCGAAGCGTGTGATCGAGTCTGCCAAAGGAGGCGGTTCGGATGGCCATGAACCCGTTCGAGGAAAAGGGCATTCCCCTGGAAAAGCAGACCAAGCCCTGGTCGATGGTGAACCCTGTGCCGTACGACACCCGGGACGTTCACCCGTACACCCGTTGCCGGGTCATCCTGATGAACGGCATCGAGGTCGAGTCGGCGCTGTTTCTACACCAGTTTGCCCGGCACACGGTCGATCCGGAGCTAAAGCAGATGCAGGCCGTGGTGCGCCGCATCGAGCAGCAGCAGCAAAAGATGGTGAACTGGCTGATCCCGGCCAGCGAGAGCACGCTCGAGGTGACCATCGGCTATGAGCAGGTAGCAGTGGACCTGACTGCCGAGCTAGCCCGGAACGAGCCGGACCCTTATGTAAAGGCGGCCCTCGACTTTGCCCTGCTCGAGGACTTTGACCACCTGTACCGGTATGCGAACCTGCTATCGATGGATCACGCCGAAAAGGCCGAGGTACTCGTCGGGAACCTGACCGAGATCACCCCCGGGCGCCCGACCCTTGCCGAGCACCGCTTCCCCATGGACGACGTAAGCAAGCCCTACGACAACGCCAGCGCGGCCCTGATTACCAAGCTGCACGTAGCGACCATCGTCGCCGGCGAGCAGCAGACCATGAACTTTTACATGACCGTGGGGAACCGCTATCCCACGATGGTGGGCCGCGGGCTGTACGCCGAGATCGGCCAGGTGGAGGAGCAGCACGTCACCCACTATGAATCGCTCCAAGATCCCACCGTCGGATGGCTCGATCGGCTGGTGCTCCACGACTATAACGAGGCATACATGTACTGGTCGTGCATGGAGAGCGAGGT
>JAAZBQ010000268.1 GCA_012513725.1 Chloroflexota bacterium | reverse complement strand
TCAGGAGCATGGCGTCCGCCACGACGGCGCGCCTGCCGGCCTCGATCGCCGCCAGTGCCTCGGCGCGGCTGTCGCAGACGACGATGTCGTCCTCGGAGAGGCCGGCGCGCAGGAACGCCTTTTGCGCTGCCTCGACGTCCAGGTCCGCGACGGCGGGCACGTGGAGCCGCCTGACATACTGCGACTGGGTCACGACGGCGGTGGCATAGTGCCCCACGCCGACCACGCCGGCGCGCACGATGCGGTCGGGGGCCTGGCGGTCGAACAACTCGGTATAGATCATCGGAGCCTCCGGAATCTCTATGGGCGGCAACAGGAACGCCAGCATTATCGCCCAACCCCCCAGAGGCGGCAAGGCGCCCCGTGGTCGCCTTTACACGCGTGGCCTGCCCCGCTAGAATGGCAATCGTCGACACTCGGGCCCGGCCCGGATTGCGTCGGGCGTCGTGCAAGGTCCGTAGAAGAGAGGGTGTGCAATGAACAAGAAGACGGTGCAGGATATCGATTGGTCAGGCAAAAGGGCCCTGGTGCGGTGCGACTTTAACGTTCCCCTCGACGAGAGCCAGCGCATCACGGACGACCGCCGCATTACCGAGGCGCTTCCCACCATCCGCTACCTCGTGGACCACGGGGCGGTGGTGGTGTTGTGCTCGCACCTCGGCCGGCCCAAGGGCGCCGTGTCGGACAAGCTCCGGCTGACGCCGGTTGCCGAGCGCCTGGGCAAGCTCCTCGGCAAGTCGGTGCACAAGCTGGACGATTCGATCGGCCCCGACGTAGAGGCGGCCGTGCGGGGCGCCAAACCCGGCGACGTGCTCCTCCTCGAGAACCTGCGCTTTTACGCGCAAGAGGAAAAGAACGACCCCGCCCACGCCGAGGCCCTGGCTCGGCTCGGCGACGTGTACGTGAACGACGCGTTCGGCGCCGCCCACCGGGCGCACGCGTCGACGGCCGGGGTCGCCGCGCACCTCCCCGCCGTGGCCGGCTTTTTGATGCAAAAGGAACTGGACTTTCTCGGCGCGGCCCTCGAGAACCCCGAGCGGCCCTTTGTCGCCATCCTCGGCGGGGCCAAGATCTCGGACAAGATCGGCGTCGTGGAGAACCTCCTCGCCAAGGCCGATAGCCTTCTCATCGGCGGCGGCATGGCAAACACCTTCTTCCAGGCCCAGGGCCTCGAGGTGGGCGACTCTCTGGTCGAGGCAGACGCGGTGGATACGGCCAAGCAGATCCTGGGACGCGCCGGCGACAAGCTGGTGCTCCCGATCGACGCCGTGGTCGCCGACCGCTTTGCTGCCGACGCCGAACACAAGGTCGTCGACGTGGACCAGGTGCAGCCCGGATGGCGGATCCTGGACATCGGCCCGAACACGGTGGACCTCTACGAGGACCGCATCGCCAAGGCCAAGACCGTGGTGTGGAACGGGCCGATGGGCGTGTTCGAGATGGACCCCTTTGCCGAGGGCACGTTTGGGGTGGCCCGGGCGGTGGCGCGGTCGAGCGCTACGTCGATCATCGGCGGGGGCGACTCGGCGGCGGCCGTGGAAAAGGCCGGCCTGGCCGACGACATCACCCACATCTCCACCGGCGGCGGCGCGTCGCTCGAGTTCCTGGAGGGCAAGGAACTGCCCGGCGTGGCGGCTCTGGACGACAAAGAGTAGGGTGGACGACGGGCGATGGTGGGAGGCGTCCGGCGGACGCCTCCCACCATCGTGGCCATGGATGCGCCACGGGAACCGGCAGGCGATGGGAATAGGGGCGGGATGACAAGCATACGACGCGTCGGCGTGTTGACCAGCGGCGGGGATTCGCCGGGCTACAATGCCTGTGTGCGGGCGGTGGTACGGATGGCCATCCAGGTCGAGTGGGAGCCGTGGGGCATCCGCAACGGGTTCGAGGGCCTGCTGGCCGGCGACATCGAGGCGCTCACCTCGCGATCGGTGAGCGGCATCATCGGCCTGGGCGGCACCATGCTGGGCGCCTCCCGCTCGGAGACGTTTCAGACGCCGCGGGGCCTCCGCGACGCCCTGAGACACCTGAACGAGGCGGGCCTCGACGCCCTGGTCGTGGTCGGCGGCGATGGCTCGATGCGGGGGGCGCTTGCCCTGGCCGAGTTGGGGTTCCCGACGGTCGGGATCCCGGGCACCATTGAGAATGACGTCTGCGGCACCGAGCAGTCGGTGGGCGTCGACACGGCGCTGAACACCGGCCTCGACGCGCTGGACCGCATCCGCGACACCGCCTCATCCCAGGAGCAGGCGTTTCTCGTGGAGGTGATGGGGGAAAAGTCCGGCTACCTGGCCCTCATGTTGGGGATCACCGGCGGCGCCGAGATGGTCTGCATCCCGGAGGTGCCCTTTACCGCGGACGACGTCTCGCGGGAGGTGGCCGACGCGTACGTGCGGGGCAAACGCCACTGCATCATCGTGGTGGCCGAGGGCGCCCAGCCGGGCACGACCGAGATCGCCGCGACGCTGCACGCCAACGAGGCAGAGACCGGGTTCCGGTTGCGCGTATCCACACTGGGGCACATCATGCGCGGCGGCAGTCCATCGGCCCAGGATCGGCTGCTTGCCACGCGCCTGGGTGCGGCAGCCATCCAGCGCCTGCACCGGGGAGAGGCCGGGGTGATGGTGGGGACGCAGGCCGGCAAGGTGGCCAGCACGCCCCTCGCCGAGGTCGCCCAGGCCATTCGCCCCATCGATGAGCAGTACCTTGAACTTGCCCGCATCCTGGCGCGCTAAGGCGCGATCGGCCCCGACAGTGGTGCACGCCGTGGCTGGGGAGGTTCCGGCACGGTCATAACGGCGGTAGCGCAGCGGCAGGCCGACACAAACAGGCCGCCGGAGTCACACGTTCCGTGACTCCGGCGGCCTGCTGTGTCGATCACCCGCCGCCGTTGCCCTCGGGGGCAGGCTGGGCGAATTGTGGCGGCGGCTCGGCCGGGGGGCGCTCTGTTCTGATCGGCCGGCTAGACGCCGTCGTCGGCAGACGAGGATGCCATCCGCCGCACGAACGCCTCGGTATCCGCCACGACGCTGGCTGCCCACCGCTCGACATCCGCGCGGTAGGCCTCTAGATCGTCCATCCGCAGGCCGGCGACGGTGCGCGTCCACGCGATCGTGTCGAACCCCGCGATTCGTGGCCCCCTGGCAAAGCGCCACTTGCGGCGGCTGCCATCGTATAGGCGGCGCGCGGGCCGAGCCATTGCCGCCGGCTCGGCGCCCTGGCGAACGAACCGAGCGAGCATACGTCGGGCCTCTAGCCAGGCCATAGACGAGTAGGCATTGTGCTGCAGCATGTAGCAGGGCACGCTGAGGTGATGGACCGCGCCGAACGTCGCGGGATCCTCGTACTCGAGCGCGAGCAGGCGGTGGAACCGCGCCTCACACTCGACCTCCCCCGGATA
>JAAZBQ010000267.1 GCA_012513725.1 Chloroflexota bacterium | reverse complement strand
CCGGATGGTGGTCCGCTACCAGGGCGGCAACAACGCCGGCCACACCGTGGTCATCGGCGACAAGGTGCTCAAGCTGCACCAGATCCCCTCGGGCATCACGCGGCCGGACGTGGCCGCCGTCCTCGGCCACGGCATGGTGATCAACCCCCCCGCCCTCGTCGAGGAACTGGACATCCTGGCGGCCGAGGGCATTCCGATGGACAACCTGCACATCAGCCCCAGCGCCCACGTGGTGATGCCCTATCACCTGCGGCTGGACGCGCTGGAGGAAGAGATGCGTGGCGCCCACGCCCTGGGCACCACGCGCAAGGGGATCGGCCCCGCCTACACCGACAAGGTCGCCCGGCGGGGCCTCCGCGTGCGGGACCTCGTCGATCCCCAGCGCTTTGCCGCGCAGACGACCCTGGCCCTGGAGCGCGTGAACCGCGATCTCACCGGGGTGTTTGGCCAGGAGCCCATGAGCGTCGGGGAGATCGTGGACGCCTATGCCCCCGCCGCCCGGCGGATGGCCCCCTACGTCGAGGATACCGGCCTGCTGATCCACGAGGCCCTGGAGCGCGGGGAGACGATCCTCATGGAGGGCGCTCAGGCTACCATGCTGGATATCGACTTTGGCACCTACCCGTACGTGACCTCGTCCTCCCCCACGGCGGGCGGCGCTTGCCAGGGGAGCGGGGTGAGCCCCTTGGCCGTGCGGGCGGTGCTCGGCGTGGTCAAGGTCTACACCTCCCGGGTAGGCGCGGGCCCCTTTCCCACGGAACTCCAAGACGCGACGGGCGATTGGCTCGTCGAGCGGGGGCACGAGTACGGCACCACCACCGGCCGCCGCCGGCGGTGCGGGTGGATCGACCTGGTGGCGCTGCGCTACGCGGCCCGGGTGAACGGCTTTTCCGGGCTGGCCCTCACCCGGCTGGACGTGCTGAGCGGCCTCGACGAGGTGCGGCTCTGCACCGCCTATCGCCTGCCCGATGGCACGGAGACGGCGCACTATCCCGCCGACGCCGATCTTCTCGGCCGGGTGGAGGCGGTCTATGAGACGCTGCCGGGCTGGCAGGAGGAGATCAGCGCCGCCAGACGCTTCGCGGAGCTACCCCGGGCAGCGCAGGAGTACTGCACGAGGGTAGCGGAACTCCTGAGGGTGCCCATCGACGTGATTTCGGTGGGCGCGGAGCGCAGCGATCTGATCGCGCTCCGCTGGCCCGCCTAACGGTGTGCGTCGTTCGCCTGCCCCTTCCGGGGGTGGGCGAACCTTATTAGTGGCAAGAGGAGGGCCAATGTCCAGCATCGATCTCGATTGGGTCCGCGCCCTGACGTTCGACGACGTGTTGCTGGTGCCTCAGCGGTCGGCCGTACTGCCGGCCCAGATAGATGTATCCACCCAGTTGACGCCCAAGATCCGCCTCCAGGCGCCGACCCTGTCGGCGGCCATGGATACCGTCACCGAGGCGCGGATGGGCATCGCCCTGGCCCGGGAGGGCGGCCTGGGCATCATCCACCGCAACTGCTCCATCGCCTTTCAGGCGGCCGAGGTGGACAAGGTCAAGCGCTCGGAATCGGGCATGATCGTCGACCCCATTACCCTGCCGCCCACGGCCACCCTCGGCGAGGCCAAGGGGATCATGTCGCACTATCACATCTCCGGCGTGCCGATCACCGAGGGCGAGCGGCTGGTGGGCATCCTGACGAACCGGGACATCCGCTTTGCCACCGACGACGACGACAAGCCGGTGACCCAGTTCATGACCGCCGACGAACTCGTCGTGGCGCCGTTGGGCACCACGCTCGAGGAGGCCCAGGCGATCCTGCAAAAGCACCGCATCGAGAAACTCCCCCTGGTGGATGGCGACGGCCAGCTCAAGGGGCTCATCACGGTCAAGGACATCCAGAAAAAGCGGGATTACCCGAACCGCGCGGTGGACGACGGCGGGCGGCTCCTGTGTGGGGCGGCCATCGGGGTGGGGCACGACATGCGCGAGCGGGCCGCCGCCCTGGTGGCGTCGGGGGTCGATGTCCTCTCCTTTGACACGGCCCACGGCCACTCGGAGATGGTGCTCCGGGCGGTGGAGACCGTCCGCAGCCTCTATCCGGACCTCACCATCTTTGCCGGCAACGTGGTGACCCCCGAGGGCACCCGGGACCTGATCTCGGCCGGGGCCGATGCGGTCAAGGTGGGGGTCGGCGCCGGATCGATCTGCACGACGCGGATCGTGGCCGGCGTGGGGATGCCCCAGCTCACCGCGGTGATGCAGTGCGCCCGCGCCGCCGAGGAGCAGGGCGTGGGAGTCATCGCCGACGGCGGCATCCGCTACTCCGGAGACGTGGTCAAGGCCCTGGCGGCCGGCGCCCGCGCCGTGATGCTGGGCAACCTGTTCGCCGGCCTGGAGGAGAGCCCCGGCGACCTGGTCATCTCTGACGGGCGCCGCTTCAAAGAGTACCGGGGCATGGGCTCCGAGGCCGCCATGCGCGGGCAGGCCCGCGACCGCTACGCCACCGGCCTGGATCCCGCCCACGAGGGCGCCGAACGGGCCTCGGGTAAGAGCGTGCCGGAAGGGATCGAGGCGCGGGTGGCCTACCGGGGCCGCCTGGCGGACCTCCTCTTCCAGCTCCTGGGCGGCTTGCGCTCGGGGATGGGCTACGTCGGCGCCGGCGACCTGCAGGAACTGCGCGACAGGGCCCAGTTCGCGCAGATCTCCCAGGCCTCCTACGCCGAGAGCCACCCGCACAGCGTGGTGATCACCAAGGAAGCGCCGAACTACCAGGTACGGCCCTAGAGACGAGGACGGAATAGGCGTGAAAGACGTATACCGCGTAGAAGTGATCCCCCTCCCCGAGGAGAGGCAGCCGGGTTACCTGCTCGGGGATGTCGTCGCCCTGGGCATCGAGGGTGTGGAGCGCGTCGAGCGCCGCGACCTCTACTTTTTGGCCGGCGAGTTGACCGAGGCGGACGTCGAGGCACTCATCGAGGAGCTCCTGGCCGATCCCGTCGT
>JAAZBQ010000266.1 GCA_012513725.1 Chloroflexota bacterium | reverse complement strand
GCGGCCGCAAAGCGCTCCAGCCACGCCGCCAGGGGCTCCTCGACGAGGCGCATCTGGGGCACCACGACCGTATCCGCGGCGATGTCGCGGATGGTGACCCGTCCGTCCTCGATCTCGCCCGACTCCAGGATGTCGGTGTCCACGACGAGATAATCCACGTGCGCGCCCATCAGGTGGTGGAGGAAGCGTTCATAGTCCGCCAACTGCGCCCGGGTGGGCAGGCCGGCGTTGGGGTCCACGACGAGGGTTCGTGCCGCGATATGGGTGCCCTCGAACTCCCCCGCGACGCGCGCCACGCGCTCCGAGAGCCGGCCGTACAGGGGCCAGTAGGGCATCTGGAAAAAGAAGGTGGGCGGCGCGTCGTGCTTGGCCAGGCCGTGGGTGGTGTAGAAAAAACCGTGGGGCACCAGGTAACGGGTGCCCATCAACAACAGCCCCTCAGAGATCGTCTTGGCGTCCTGCAGCGTCCCCGACCAGCCTAGGGAGTGAAAGCACTCGCAGAGGGCCCCCTCTTTCCCGTACCAGTAGGCCGCCGAGGCGGCCGCCCGGGCGTTCTGGCGCAGTTGCGGGCGCAGGAGGTCCACGACGGCCCCCGCCTTGGTATGGCCGGGGTCGCCGCCGGGGATGTCCATGTACGCCAGTTGCGCCATCCGCCGGGAGGGCTTTTCGCCGGCGTAGGCGATGCCGTGCTCGCGACACCAGGCGGAGATCGGCTCCTCAAAGGCGGTGCAAAAGAGGCGGTAGGTCAGGCGGTCCAGATCCCGGGCCACCTCCAGGTGCCGGGGGTGGGAGGGGTCCTGGAGGGCGGGGAGGAGGGGCTCCAGGGCATAGCCGTAGGCCTCCCGGAAGGCCTCGGGCACGGTGGGCGACCAGCCGGGCACCGTCTCGTCGACGAAAATGGACCGGATGCTCGTGCCGAACTTGTCGCCAAAGCGCGCCCGGTAGCGCTCGTGGGTGAGGTCCATGAAGCGGCGGATGGCCGCCGGGTTCAGGGTGTCCACGTAATGACCCCAGTACTTGAACTCCTCGATCTGCACCTGGGCGGAGACGTACAGGCGACAGGGAGTATCGAGAGTCGCCTCCAGGGTGGGGGTGGGGTCGGAGGCGAAATAGCGCTTGCGGTTGTAGCGGGTGAGGCCCATCTCGTTGTAGGAATCCACCGGCAAAGACATACCAACCGCACTCGCGAGGTCCCGGGGGCGGGACCAGTCCACCGCACCGTCGGGGGCCAGGGGGTAGGCGATGCAGGCCAGGATCTTGCCCCGGGGGAGCGGGAGGCGCACCGGCCCCGCGTCGAGGTCATAGGTGCGCTGCAATAGGCGGGTGGCCTGGAACTGCGGCTCGCCGAGGACTACCTCCCCGCCGGCCACGCCGCTGGGGTAGGGGAACTCGTCGTAGAGGTTCACGATGAGGCCATGTTCCTCGGCGGCCTCTAGGGCCACCTCCACCATGCGGAAAAAGGCGTCGGAGAGGTAGGGCCGGCGCAGTCCCTGGCGGGGGTGGATGTAGAACCCGCGCATCCCCTGAGCGGCCATCTCGGCCACCTGCCGGCGGATCTCCGCCTCATCGAGATCGCCGTTCCAAAACCAAAAGGGATAGTAGCCGGCGGGTTGCGGCGTGGCCATGGCAGGGGCTCCTTTCGCAGCACGGATGCCTCAAACGGCAGACGAATCCCACAAGGGGACCCGGGCATTATCGGTGACGCATGCAGCGGGGGCAAGCGCTACGATTGCGGCCGCGCGCCCTGCGCATTCTGCTGGTCCTCGCGCCGCGGCCGGGCAACGCCCCAGCGCTTGATCAGAACCAACAGAACATTGCCGGCGCGCGCACGGCGGATAGTGATATAATGGGCAGGGTCTGATACGCGCATTCAGGAGGAATACATGAAGCGCTCCGCTTGGCTCCTGATTGTCGTCGCCCTGTTCTGGATTTCCGGCTCGATCCTCGCTGCCCAGGGGTATGACGTCTCGCTGCCCCTCGTGTTGGGCGGCCGGGCTCCCGGCAGCCCGTCTCCCACCGTCGCGTCGCCCACTGCCACGACGGTGGTCCCCGCGCCGACCCGCACGCCCACCACGACGTCGAGCCCCACCGAAACGCGCACCGCCACGCCAACGGTCACCGCCACTCTTTCGCCCACTGCCACACCGACCGCAACCGCCAGTTCGTCCCCCACTGCCACACCCACGGCAACCGCCGCCTTGCCTACCGCCACGCCAACGGTAACCGCAATCGCATCGCCTACCGCCACCCAGGAGCTCCCAGATCCCACAGGCACAGTCGCACCCACCCAGATACCTGTCGCGGGAGACCCTCGGCCCCTGCGACAACACCAGAACGCCGTACCTGTGGCGTCGCGGTACGACGGACTATGGTTATAGCCGCACCTTCCAGGCGCGGCTTCTCCTCGTTGCCCCCCACCCCTCGCGTGTGGCATAATCGGTGGGATACCCGTGCGTGACGTAATGCCCCACCGAGAGGAGCAGGACATGCGTTTCCCCATCGAGCGCCTGACCCGGCGCATCGACGAGATCGGCCGGCACATCGTTCGCGAGCGCGTCCCCCAGCCCGTCTGGCGCACGTTGCCGGAGGCCCAGGCCACCCGGATGGTGCCCGACCCCGCCGACCCCGCCTGGCTGCCCTTTCAGGTCGGCGAGTGGTGGGGGCGAGACGACGCCACGCCCTGGCACTGGTTCCGCCGCCAGGTGACGATCCCCGACGCGTGGGACGGCCGGCACGTGGCCCTCTGCGTCCACCTCGGCGAGCGCCACCGCCCCCGCTACCCCGAGGCCCTCGCTTACGTGAACGGCGTCGCCCGCCAGGGCATCGACCGGAACCACGACCTCGTCTACCTCAGCGACGCCGCCCGCGGCGGCGACACCTACGAGGTGGCCCTGGAGGCCTGGCGCGGCATGAGCGACGCCGAGGAGCGCTTTGTGCAGGCGGACCTCGTCCTGATCGACGACGAGGCCTGGGATTTCTACCACGACGCGAACGTCGCCTTTGGCGTGGCTCGCTCCCTCCCCGAGGACGACTATGCCCGGGTGCACCTGATCAACGCCCTCGAGGACGCCATCCTGGAGGTCGATTTCCGCGAGCCGCTGGCCGGCGCCTTTTACGACTCCTTGCGGCGAGCCCGGGAAGTGCTCGGGGAGCGCATGGCTGCGGTGGACCTGCCCCCCCGCCACGAGCGGGTGCGGGCCATCGGCCACGCCCACATCGACGTGGCCTGGCAGTGGACCCTGGCCCAGACCCGGCAAAAGACCGCCCGCACCTTTTCCACCGTCCTGCGCCTCATGGAGCGCTACCCCGAGTACCATTTCATCGGCTCCCAGGCGCAACTGTACCGGTTCATCGAGGAGGATCACCCGGAGATCCTCGAGGAGATCCGCCGGCGCGCCGACGAGGGGCGCTGGGAGGTGAACGGCGCCACCTGGGTGGAGATGGACACCAACGTCACCTCCGGCGAATCGCTGGTGCGCCAGTTCCTCTACGGCCGGCGCTACTTTCGCGAGGTCCTCGGCCACGAGGGCGACGTCCTCTGGCTGCCCGACGTGTTCGGTTATTCCGGCGCGCTCCCGCAGATCATCCGTCGCGCCGGCATCACCTATTTCATGACCACCAAGATCTCCTGGAACCAGTACAACCGCTTCCCCTATGACACGTTCTACTGGGTCGGGATCGACGGCACGCCGGTGCTCACCCATTTCGTCACCACCCCCTCGAACAACTGGTTCTACACCTACAACGGCGCCCTGACGCCCGAGGTGATCCAAGGCACCTGGGAGCAGAACCGCTCCAAGGACATCACCGACGAGATCCTGATGACCTACGGCTATGGCGACGGCGGGGGCGGCCCCACGGCCGAGATGCTGGAGACCGGCCGGCGCCTGACCCGCCACCCCGGCGCTCCCCAGGTGGTGCTGGGCCGGGCAAACGACTTTTTCCATGAGCTGGATGCCCGCATCCAGGGCCAGCGGGTGCCGCGCTGGGAGGGCGAGCTGTACCTCGAGTACCACCGGGGTACCCTCACCTCCCAGGCCCAGGTCAAGCGGGCCAACCGCAAGAGCGAGATCCTCTTCCACCAGGCAGAGGCCGCCGCGGCCGCCGCCTCGCTCCTCGGCGAGACCTACCCGGCGGAGGCCCTGCGCCAGGGTTGGGAGACGATCCTCCTGAACCAGTTCCACGACATCATCCCCGGCTCTTCCATCCGCGCGGTGTACGAGGACGCCGACGACGACTATGCCCGGGTCGCCGAGATCGGCGGGCTGGTGCGTCAGGACGCCCTGGCCGCCGTCGCCGCCCGCATCGAAGGTGGGGCGGGCGTCGTGGTGTTCAACGCCCTGGGTTGGCCCCGCACCGACCTTGCCGAG
>JAAZBQ010000265.1 GCA_012513725.1 Chloroflexota bacterium | reverse complement strand
GCCGCGCTTTCGCATGCGCCTCGACGCCATCCGTGAAGAGCACGCTCGCAAGCCGAGCTTCCTCGCCCGGCTCGCCGAGGGCCTGCGTCGCCCGGCGTGAGGCGCACCCGCCGGCCCGAAATGGGCGCCCCGAAACCGTTGCGCAGCAGCCGCCTTTGTGCTATCATGGTGGCATTGGCGGACGGAAAGGATAGACCCCGATGCACCGCGTGAACCGCACCCTCCTTCTTGCGGAGCTCCTCCTGGCGAGGAGCAGTTGCCGCATGGGAGGGCGCCGGCAGTAACGCGGCGAGTGCCATTCCGCCCGATTCGGGCGTACGACGAGGGCCCCCCTTGCGGGGGCCCTCTTTTCGTTTGCTCGCAAAGGAGGTACGAGCCATGAGCGGCGATCAGAACGTTCGGCAAGCCCGCCGCGCGGCGCGGCGCTACGATCCGCTGGCGGTGGAACCCAAATGGCAGCGCGTCTGGGAGGAAACGGGGCTCTACCACGTGGACCTCGACACGGCGAAGCGTCCGTTCTACAACCTCATGGAGTTCCCCTACCCCTCCGGCGAGGGGCTGCACGTCGGCCACGTATACACCTATGGCGGGGCCGACGCCTACGGTCGCCTCCAGCGCATGCGCGGCGAGGACGTCTTCCAGCCCATGGGGTTCGACGCGTTCGGCATCCACTCGGAGAACTTTGCCCTGCGCCTGGGCATCCACCCCGCCGTTCTGACGCCCCGCAACACCGCGCGCTTTCGCGAGGAGCAGATGAAGCGCATCGGCGTGGCGTTCAACTGGGATCGCGAGGTGGATACCACCGACCCGGCGTACTATCGCTGGACCCAGTGGATCTTTTTGCGGCTGTACGAGGCCGGCCTCGCCTACCACGCCGAGGCGCCGGTGAACTGGTGCCCCTCCTGCTTGACCACCCTGGCCGACGAACAGGTCATCGGCGGCGCGTGCGAGCGCTGCGGGAGCGCGGTGGTCAAGCGTCGGCTCACCCAGTGGTTCTTTCGCATCACCGACTATGCGGAGCGCCTGCTGGACTTTGCGGGGGGCGACCTGCCCGAGGTCACCCGCAAGCTGCAGGCGAACTGGATCGGCCGCCAGGAGGGCGCCGAGATTCGCTTCTCCCTGGCCGATGGGGGCGAAGTAGCGGTGTTCAGCACCCGGGCGGACACCCTGTACGGCGCCACGTTCCTGGCGCTGGCGCCCGAGCACCCCGAGGCCGAACGCTTGGCCACCCCCGAGCGGCGCGGGGAGGTGCGCGGTTATGTCCAGCAGGCCAGCCTGCGCTCCGAGGCCGAGCGCCTGGCCAGCGGCCACGAAAAGACCGGCGCGTTCACCGGCGCCTATGTCACCAACCCGGTGGACGGCCGCCCGTTGCCGGTGTGGGTCGCGGACTATGTCCTGCCCGATTACGGCACGGGAGCCATCTTTGGCACGCCGGCCCACGATCGCCGCGATCTGGAGTTCGCCCGGGCCCACGGCCTGCCCGTGATCGCGGTGGTGCAGCCGCCGGATGCCGCGGACGCCGCCGAGGGCGAGGCCTACGAGGGCGAGGGAGTGCTGATCGCCAGCGGCCCGTACACCGGCATGACCACCGAGGAGGGGCGACGGGCGATCGTCGACGACCTGGCGGCGCGGGGCCTCGGGCGCCGGCGGGTAACCTACCGCCTCCGCGACTGGCTGATCTCCAGGCAGCGCTACTGGGGGCCCCCGATCCCGATCCTGTATTGCGACGCCTGCGGCACGGTGCCGGTGCCCGACGAGGACCTGCCGGTGCTCCTTCCGGAAACGGAAGAGTTCCGCCCCCTGGGTACCGGCCGGTCGCCCCTAGCGGCGGTGCCCGAGTTCGTGGAGACCACCTGCCCCCGCTGTGGGGGCCCCGCCCGGCGGGAGACGGACGTCTCGGACAACTTTTTGG
>JAAZBQ010000264.1 GCA_012513725.1 Chloroflexota bacterium | reverse complement strand
GTCGGCGCCGATGCGTCGCGCCTGGGCCAGCCGCGCCTCCGGCCCGCCGATGACGATAACCTCCGTGGCGCCGGAAAGTTGGGCGAGGATGGCGCACGAGAGCCCCACGGGGCCGCTTCCCTGCACCACGACGGTATCGCCCAGGGCGATCTCGGCGCGCTCCAGGGCGTGCATCGCGGTGGGCAGCCCGCACCCCGCGCCGATAAAGCGCTCCGGCGGCACCTCCTCGGGGAGGGGCAGGATCTTGACCCCCGGCTTGAGGTAGACCATCTCCGCCCAGCCCCCCAGGAGCCCCTCCTCAGCCGAATAGGTGATGCCATACACCCGCCGCTGGGGACAGCGGGTAGAGGCCTTGGCCACCGTGCAGAACCAGCAGTGGCCGCACGTCTCGTGGACGTCCAGGAAGGTGACTACCTGGCCCTCCCGCAAGGGGTCGCCGTTCAGGTCCACCACCCGGCCACGGATCTCGGCGATCTCGCCGACGTTCACGTGCCCCGGGATCAGGGGGTAGGGCACACCGGCCAGGTGCCCGGCGTGGAGGTGGACGTCGGTGCCACACACCTCGCTGTACAGGGTGCGCAGGAGGACGGCGCCCTCCTCCAGACGCGGGGTGGGGAACTCGCGCACCTCGACCGGCGCCCCGGGGCCAACCATCACCGCCGCCTTGACCATCTCGCTCTCCTATCGTTCGCCAAGAGAAGGGGTTCGTCGGATAGTACGAGGACGACGACCGTCCTGAGGAGGATTATAGGCGCTCGGAGCAGCGCCGCCAACGGCACGGCCTCTTTACGCCGCGTTCACGCGGTTTTTACGCGCCGCGACCTCGGCCCCGTGTGGCGCGGGCTATACTGGGGGCGCATGACTCCGTTACCTTGTGCGCCACGCGCCGATGCGAGGACAGTGAGAATCGATGCCCAGACTACTCGTAGTGGATGACGATCCGGCGCTCCTCTACTCGCTCGACGAGTACCTCACCCATACCGGTTACACGGTGGATGCCGCTGCCTCGGGCCCCGAGGCGCTGGAGGCCCTGGTGCGCGACGAGCCGGACCTCATCGTCTCCGACATCCTGATGGACGAGATGGACGGTCTGGAACTACAACGGCGGGTGCAGGGCCTCACGGGGGGCCGCATCCCCTTTGTCTTTCTCACCGCCAAGGGCACGCTGAGCGACCGGCTGGCCGGCCTGCGCGCCGGCGCCGACGATTATGTCGTCAAGCCCTTCGAGCCGGACGAGCTGGAGGCACGCATCGGCGCCGTCCTGGCACGGGTAGAGCAGACCCGCCAGGAGGAGCGACGGAACGCCCGGCAGATCCGCGGGCGGGCGCTCGCCGATGCCTCCGAGCGGCTCGAGAGCCCGATGACGGCGATGGTCGAGGAACTGGACCGGCTCCGCGCCGAGGTGACGGGGCGCGGGGCGCCCCGCGAACAACTCGAGCGGGTTCTAGAGAGCGCCGGCACCCTGGAAACGCTGGTCAGCGACCTCTCCCTGGCGGCGGAGGGGACGACGCACGCCCCGCCCCTGCGCAAAAAGCCCCAACGGATCGCCCCCCTCGTGCGCGCCGCGGCGGCCAACGCCGCCCGGCTGGCCGCCGAGCGTTCGGTGGGGCTGCAGATCGCCTGCGGAGGGCTCCTGAGCGGCAACGTGGACGGGCCCGCCCTGCAGCGCGCGCTGGGCGCCCTCCTGGAGGCCGTGGTGGCCCTGTCGCCGGAGAACGGCGCGGTGCGGATTCAGGCCCACCGCGCCCCCGAGGGCGGCCTGGAGATCGCGATCGCCGAGTGTGGTGCCGCTGATCGCGACGCCCCGCCGGCGGATGGCCCGGGCGGTCGGCTGCCGGCCGGGACGCCGCCCGCGCTGGAGGTGGCCCGGCGGGTGGTGGGCGCCCACGGTGGGCGGCTGGAGCTATCCGACGAGCCGGTGGGCCGGCCGAGCCTGGTGGTGTGGCTGCCGGGGCGGGTGGCCAGGCACGTCGGCCGCAAGGGCTAGCGGTGGCACACCGCCCGGTGGAACACCGCCCGGTGGACCTCTGGCGCCACTACCTCGTGGGCCGCACCGTGGCCACGAGCCTGTTCCTGGTGCTCCTCGCCATCTTGAACGGCCTTTCCCCGCCCCGGGCCCTCTGGCCGCTCTTTTCCCTGGCCGCCCTACAGGTGGTCACCAACGGCGCCTACCTGTACGTCTGGCGCATTGGCGATCTCGCCTTTCTTGGCTATCTGGCCTTTGGCGT
>JAAZBQ010000026.1 GCA_012513725.1 Chloroflexota bacterium | reverse complement strand
CGTAGACGTTGTGGTGCGCCAGGTGCATCCAGTAGCGATAGTACATTGCCGTGCGCCAGTCCTCCGGCGTGCGCCCCTCGAGGAGCGGCCGGAAGGAGGTCCCCTGCCAGTCGTAGGGCACGTCGACGCCGGCATAGTCCAGGAACGTGGCGGGGAAATCGACGTTCAGGATCATCCCGGCGTTCTGCGTCCCCGGCGCCACCTCTCGGGGATAGCGGACGAGGAACGGCATGCGCAGCGATTCCTCGTAAATGAAGCGCTTGTCGTACCAGCCGTGGTCGCCGAGAAAAAAGCCCTGATCGGAGGTATAGATCACGATGGTGTTCTCGGTGAGGTCGTGCTCGTCGAGATAGTCGAGGAGCCGGCCGACGTTGTCATCCACCGAGGCGACGCAGGCCAAATAGTCCTTGATGTATCGCTGGTACTTCCAGGAGACCTCTTCCTCCGGCGACAGGCCCTCCGGGACGGGCTCCTTGAGGTCCGTCTCGTTCAGGTCGCGCCCAACGCGCATCTGGGCCTCGCGGGCCGCCGCGGCGCGGTTGGCATAGTCGTCGTAGAACGTCTCCGGCTCGGGGATGGTCACCCCGTCGTACATGTGGGCGTGGGCGGCGTCCGGCTCCCAGGGGCGGTGCGGCGCCTTGTGGTGGCAAAAGAGGCAGAACGGCCGGGAGGAATCCCGCTCCTCGAGCCAGCGGAGCGACCGGTCGGTGATCAGGTCGGTGGCATAGCCCTGCACGACGTGCTCGCGCCCCATCTCGATCATCGTGGGGTCGTGGTACAGCCCCTGCCCGGGGAGGACGCTCCAATAGTCGAACCCCGTCGGATCGTGAAGGCCGCCGTGACCCAGGTGCCACTTGCCGATGACGGCGGTCTGGTAGCCGGCCCGTTGCAGCTCCTTGGCCACGTTGGGCAGGCGGCCATCCAGCCGCGAGGCCAGCGTCGTCACGCCGTTCACGTGGTTGTAGGTGCCCGTCAGGATCGTCGCCCGGGAGGGCGTGCAGATCGAGTTCGTGCAAAAGCAGTTATCGAACCGCATGCCGCCCTCGGCGATGCGATCCAGGTTAGGCGTCTCGTTGATGCGGCTGCCATAGCACGACATGGCGTGCGCGGCGTGGTCATCGGTCATGATGAACAGGATGTTCGGTCGCTGGCTCATGGCATCTCTCCGTCATATGGTCGGTGCGATCGTGCGAGGCGCAGGGCCCTCAGGACCCCGGCCGAGACAGGTATCCGGCCACCGTCCGCTGGCGGGCCTGGCGCGCCAGGTCGAGCGCCGTGGATCCCTTGGGGTAGGACCCGTAGGCTTGGGTGAGGCGCAGGTTGGTGCGGGCGCCGCCCTCCACCAGGGCCTGCACCGTCTCCAGGTCCCCGGACACGGCGGCGTGGTGCAGCGGCGCGAACCCGTGGTGGTCCTGGGCATTGGGGTCCGCCCCGGCCCCCAGCAGCAGTCGCACGGTGCTGGCGGCGCCGCTCCGCGCGGCGTATGCGAGCGGGGTAAGGCCATAAGCGTCGCGGGCGTCAACGGCGGCGTCCGACCGGCTCAGGATGGCGCTGACGATGTCGTCCAGCCCATAGGCCGCCGCGCTGAACAGCGGCGTCTGACCGCTGTCCTCCAGGGCGGCCGAGAGGTCGATGCCGCGATCGATGAGGAGCCGGGCGGTGCGCAGGTAGGCGTCATAGATACCCTGGGCCTCCTCGGAGGCCGCCTCCTCCCCCGCGGCTCCCTCGTCCCAAGCCACCAGGTCGTCGATCAGCACGTGGAGGGCGTTGGCGCCCGATCCCAGGGTGGCGTTGAGGTCCGCAGCCGCCTCGTCGAGCAGGTAGGCCACCACCCCATCGAGCCCCGTCGCGGCCGCGGAGACCAGGGGCGTTTGGCCGTTCGCGGCGCGGGCCTCGGGGTCGGCGCCCGCTTCCAGGAGCGCCTGCACGAGGGCCAGGTAATCCTTGTGCGGCGAGTCCTCCTCGCGGATCACCGCCAGGTGCAGCGCCGAGATGCCCCACTCGTCTCGCGCGTTGGGGTCGACCCCCGCGTCGAGCAACTCACGCACGGTGTACACATCCCCGGCCTCAGCAGCGCGACGCAGGGTGAACTCGCCTACGGCCGACTCGCCCATGCATATCCTCCCTTCCCTTGGCTCTGCCCAGTGTACCGCCTGACCCGCCGGGATGCCAGCGCCGGGCTTTTACGCACACTACATGGCCCAGGGGCCTAGTCGCTGCTACAGTGGGGGTGCCTGGCCCGGCGAAGGATCCGCATCCAGCAAATCGGCCGGCGAAGGCTCCACGTGAACGCGCCGCTGGGGGGAGGCGGTCGTCTCGCCTGACCCCCTGCCCAGGAGACGCCGCCATGACCGAAGACCTACTGGTTCTACTCGCCCTCACCTCTCCCGACGCCTGCCACAGGCTGCAGAGCGCGCTCCGCAAGCAAGGCTACCGGGTGATCACCGCCCAATCGGGCCGCGAGGCGGTGCGGCACCTCTGCACGGTGGTGCCGGCGGCCATCATCACAGAGTGGGAGATGCCCGACCTGCCGGCCGCCGAGATGCAGGCCATCCTGCGGGCCATGTGCCCCGCCGCCGCTCGGCTGGTGCTGACCGCACGACCCTGCCTGGAGACGTCCGTCGCCGCCCTGGAAGAGGGCGCCCTCGCCTACCTGCCGGCCGATGTCGACGCGCTGACCCTCCTTGGCAGGCTGCACACGGCCCTCGAGCGCCGGCCGGAGGTGCTCGGCGACGCCGAGCAACAAGGCGCCCTGCGGCGCACCCAGGCAGAGGCCGCGCTGTACAAGAGCGCCCTGCAGCACACCAGCGATCTCGTCGCTGCCGTGGATCCCCACTACCGCTACCTGTACGCCAACCACGCCCTGCTCGCCTACGAGGGGCTGCAGCTCGATGAGGTGGTGGGGCGCGAGGCCCGGGAGGTGCTGGGTGATTCGCGCTTTGCCGCGGCCCGAGCATCGTTCGACCGCTGCCTGGCCGGCGACTCGGCTCGGTTCGAGACGGACTGCCCCCACCCCACCCTCGGCGTGCGGCGCCTCCGCGTGGCGTGCCATCCCCTCCGCGATGCGGACGGCGTGATCATCGGCGTCCTCACCGTCGGCCGCGACGTCACCGAGGAAAAGCAACTGTCCCCCTCCGGCCGCCCGTGCCACGCTGAGGAGGGCCGGCATCCGGCCTTGCTCGAGTACGCCGGCGAGCCGGGTACCCAGTAGCCCCTGCGCATTCCCGCCCCGCACCTACCGGTCGGCCGTCGGGGCCGGAAGCGTGGGCGACGGCGCCGACACCCAGGCGAACGGCCCACTGCCGGTGTCCTCGGCCGTGAGCCGCCTCAGGTTGGTGCCATCGGCGCTCAGCACATAAATGGCCTCGTCCCCCGCCCGCGTCGAGCGAAACGCGATCTCCTCGCCATCGGGCGACCACACCGGGTACCAGTCCCCGGCCGGATGGTGGGTGAGGTTCACCACATTGCGTCCGTCGGCATCCATCACGTAGACGTCCGAGTCGCCGTTGGCGTCCGACACATAGGCGATGCGCCGCCCATCGGGCGATGGCACGGGCCACCCCTCGTCCGTAGCACGGGGCAGTAACAGAGTGTACCCGGTCCCGTCATGGTTGATGGTAACGATGCTTCCCGCCCAGACGCCGGGCGCCCGGGCAGCGTGCGATAGCACCAGGCGCGAGCCATCAGGCCACCACGCGCCGGCGCTGTAGAACTCGCGCGCCGGGGTTACGCGCACCTCGTCCAGAACCTCTGGCGGCTCGCCGGGGTCGAGGACGTGTACGGCCTGCTGGTAATCCAGGAGGCCCTCCGACACTGCCAGCAGCCGGCCGTTGGGATGCCAATCCAGGCGGTGCAACGAGACATCCGGGTGCTCGCCCAGCACGACGAGTTCCGGCTCGCCCCCCTCGATGTTCGCGAGGTATAGCTCCCACAACCCCGGGTACTCCTGGACCATGCCGATCGCCACACGGGCGCCGTCGAACGCCAGCACTGCTGTCCGCCCCTCCAGCGTGGCCAGGAACTGAACATCCCCTGACGCGAGGTCCCGCATGTGGAACCCCCACTCGCCTTCCCCCTGCAGCACGCCGTAGACGAGCCAGCCGGCGGCGTCGGCGGTGGGCACGGGGGCCGGCGATGAGCCGATCGCAGGAACCGGCGGGTCGGGATCCGGCGAAAGCGGGGGAGCGCCGGGATCCGGCGACGGCCCCCAGTGGGGGTTGGCCCCCTCGGCAAACAGGTGGTTAGCCTCGCCGTCGGCACGCACCACACGCACCCGGGGCACTCGACCGGGCACAGATCCGTTCGCCGGCGTCTCAAACGCCACGTAGGTCAACCAGTGGCCATCGGGCGACCAGGCGGGGTCCATGTCGGGATCCGGGTTGCGACTGACGTTCACCACACGCGATCCGTCGGCATCCATCACGAACACGTCGTCCTGACCATCGCGGTCGGAGACCCAGGCGATGCGCGATCCGTCGGGCGACCAGACGGGACCGCGATCCGCAGCGGCGTGATCGGTCAGGTTGCGCAGGTTCGCGCCGTCGGCATCCACCGCCATCACCTCATACGCGCCGTCCACCGAGGCGACCAGGGCGATGCGCTCGTCCGCCGGCGACCAGCGCGG
>JAAZBQ010000025.1 GCA_012513725.1 Chloroflexota bacterium | reverse complement strand
GTCCTCTATGCCCAGATGAACACCGTGATGCTCTCCTGGTGGAAACCGGAAGAGGCAGTCGGGCTGTTCTCGGCCGCGGTCATGCCGGTAGGAATCCTGCTGATCGTACCGAGCATGTTCATGGAGTCGATCTTTCCCGCGTTTTCAGCGTACGCAGACGCCGGATCGCCGGGGCTCGTGCGCGCCTACCGCGCATCGTTCAGGGCGCTCCTCCTGATCGGCCTGGCCATGGGCGCGGGCACGATGGTGGTAGCGGGTCCCGTTATCGGGATCATCTACGGCCCCGACTTTGCCGGGGCAGCACCGGTGCTCCGGGTACTGGCGATACAGTTGTTGTCGATGGTGGGTTATGTAAACGGCGCGCTCCTCCAGGCGACGGGCCGCCAGATCGCCTTTGCGCGCGTACGGGCTGGGCTGACGGCGCTGAACGCCGTGCTGTGCCTACTACTCATCCGACCCCTGGGGTACATGGGGGCCGCCCTCGCCGCCGTCATCCCGGGAGCCATCGACATGTTTCTCTACACCGCCTGGTGCCACCGGAGCCTCGGGCTGGGCTTCCCGTGGAGACTGATCGGCAGGGCCGCATGTTGCGCGACGGCGATGGCGCTGGCCACCTTCCTCGGCCTGCGCGTGGGAGTGCCGCTGGTCGTCGTGGTGTTGCTCGTTGCACCCACCGTCTATGGCGTTGCGCTCGTGGCCTTGCGGGTGCTGGATCGGGAGGAATACCAATACCTGTCCAGAGTGCTGCAGTACGCACGCTGGCGTAAGCGGCTCCTGCCTCACTCCGAGGCAAAAGGGGGATGATGACGGACGCCATGGGCCGAAGGATGCTGGGGTGCCGATGCGCATCCTGGTGATCACCAACACGATCCCTTACCCGCAGATATCGGGGGGTAGGATCCGCGTGTACAACCTCGTCAAGCGCATCGCTCGCCATCACGAGGTGTGGCTCGGTTGCCACCTCCATTCGGCGGACGAGATCGAAGGTGTGCCCCACCTCCGGCAGTTCTGCTCCGATGTAGCCACAGGACTCCTGCAGCACAAGAGCGCCCTCTCCCACGTGCCGGGCCTGTTGCGCTATCTCGCTGCGGGCCGACCGCCAGAGTTCAAGTTCCTGCACTCTGATGACCTGGCGCAGACACTGGCCGCATGGTGCCGCGAGATCCCGTTCGATGCAGTCCACATCGACGAGTCGCGGATGGCGCTCTACCTCGAAGCGCTGCCGCCGATGCCACGGGCCGCGCGGCTCCTCACGCTCCACAATGTGGAGTTTGATCAGGCGGCGCGCATCGCCCAGATCGAGGGGGATGCGCTGTCGCGGTTCCGGTCGCGACTCCACAACGCCATCATGCGTCGGTGGGAGCCACGCTACAGCGAACGCTTTGATCGTTGCATTGTCGTCTCCGAAACGGATCGGGAGCGCCTCGCGTCACGGAACGGGCGACTGCGGATCGACGTCGTGCCAAACGGTGTGGATACCACCGTCTACCAGCCCCTCGGCCCCACGCACCAGGACCCGGCGCTCCTCTTTATCGGCAACATGAGCTACCGCCCCTGCGTCGACGCCGCCGTGTACCTCGTCCGCAACATTCTACCACTGGTCCGCAGGCGCCATCCCGACACGGAAGTGTGGCTGGTGGGCGCCGGGCCGACAGCCGAGGTCCAGGCGCTGGCGGGTCCCGGCGTGCACGTAACGGGCAGGGTGGAAGACGTCGTACCATACTATGCGCGTTGTGCCGCAGCGGTTGTGCCCCTCCGGGCCGGGGGTGGCACGCGGCTCAAGATCCTGGAGGCGATGGCCCTGGGGCGCCCGGTGGTAAGCACGACCATCGGCTGTGAGGGGCTGGAGGTCGAGCCCGGCGAGCACCTCCTCGTGGCGGATGACCCGCAGCACCTGGCAGAGGCCATCGTGGGTCTCCTGGACGATCCCGCCCGCGGTGAGCGCCTGGTCGTGAAGGCTCGCCAGCTCGTATCGTCCCGCTACGACTGGGATGCTATTGCCGATCAGATGTTGGGGGTGTACGACGCGGCCGTGGCAGCGCACCGCGCAGAGAACCCGCTTCGCCCGAGCGCCCTAGCGGGCAACTGAGCGATGGCGACTCTACCAGTCCAGGAGGTTAGCGTTCACCGCATCCGCGGATCGGCGAGGCATCTGCGTGGGCAATGCGAGGTCTCCTCGGCGCCACTCGAAGCCGTAGTCGGGGGCGATGGGAGCAGCGAAAGGGGAACCGCGACGTGACCAAGCCAGGAGTCCTGTACATCACCTACGGATACCCCTGGCCGCTGAACAGCGGCATGCGGCTTCGCGACTATCACCTGATCAGGGCGATCTCGAGCCGCTTTGCCGTGTCGCTGCTCTCCCTCATGGAGCGCCCTGAGGAGGCACAGTACCTCGAGGCGCTGCACCCATACTGCGCCTCGGTGGACGCCGTGCTCGCCGAGCGGCGGTCCAAGACACACCGTGTCGTGGGCCTGACGGGGTGCGTGCTGCGCAACAGGCCCGTTCAGACCCACATGCTCGGATACCCGGCGATGAGCGCCAAGGTGCGGGAGATCGCCGAGAAACAGGATGTCCGCATCGCCCAGATCGAGCACTCTTACATGGCCCACTTTGCGGAGGCGCTGCCGCCGGGGCACCGATGCCGCACCATTCTGGACTTCCAGGACGTGGGGTTCGTCCAATACCGGCGGATGCTCGGCCTACGCGGCAGCCTGGTGCGCAAGGCGCGCTACCTCCTGGAGTGGTGGTCGGCCAACCGGTGGGAGATCCGCTACGCCCAGCAGTTTGACCAGTGCTTGGCAGTGTCGCCGGATGACGCCCAAGCCCTACGCAGGGCGTCGCCCGACCTGGCAGTCGCCGTGGTCGACAACGGGGTGGATACAGACGATCTGCGCCCCCTTCCGGAGGCGCCCGGCAGCCGGGACCTCCTGTTCGTCGGCACGATGAGCTACATGCCCAACATCGACGCCGTGCTGTACTTTGCCCGCTGCATCCTGCCTCTCATCCAGCGACGCATCCCGGGAACGAGGCTCGTGGTGGTGGGCAAGTCGCCACCGGAGAGCATCCGTCGGTTGGCCAGCCGCTCAGACGTCGTCGTCACGGGAAGCGTGCCCG
>JAAZBQ010000263.1 GCA_012513725.1 Chloroflexota bacterium | reverse complement strand
GGGCCGCCGAGGGATCCGAGGGCACCTGGATCTCCAGGTCGATCCCCTCGTCGGCGTACCACCCCTGGTCGAGGGCCACGTAAAAGCCGGTGTGGTTGGTGTTGGGCACAAAGTCCAGCGACAGGATCGCCGGCTCGGGGGCCGCCTCGCCCTCCCCGGGCGTCGGGGTGGTCACCACGCAGCCGGAGAGCGCCAGGAGCAGCGCCCCCAGGGCATACAGCAGGCGCATCGGACGACGAACGTACATGGTCTTTCCTCCGTAACGGTCTAGATCTCTTCCCAGCGCTCCTCGCGGGCGGCGGTATAGTACCAGGGCAGTGCCAGCCGCTCGGCCACGGCCACCAGCCCAAAGAGCGATACGCTGATCAACGACGTGACGGCGATCGAGGCGAATACCCAGTCGGTGCGGAACGAGTTGGTGGCCCGGAGCATGAACACCCCCAGCCCCCGGGAGGCGCCAACCCATTCCCCCAGGATGGCCCCCACCACCGAGTAGGTGATGGCGATGCGCACCCCCGAAAAGATGATCGGCAGCGCCCCAGGAAAGCGCACCTTGGTCAACAGGTCCCGCGGCCGGGCGCCCATGGTGCGCAAGAGGGCGATCATCTCCGGGTCTGCGCCCCGCAGCCCGTCCGCCGTGCTGACGGCGATGGGGAAGAAGCAGATCAGCCCCACCACCAGGATCTTGGGCCAGATGCCGTACCCGAACCAGATGACCAGTAGCGGCGCGATGGCCACGATCGGGATCGTCTGCGACGTGATGAGGATGGGGTACAGGGCGTTCCGCGCCAGGGGCCAGCGGTCGATGGCGAACCCTAGGGCCATCCCGACGACCAGGGCCAGGAGGAACCCCCACAACGTCTCCTGGGCCGTCTGCCACGTGTGCGGGGCCAGGAGGCTGCGGGCCTCATAGCCGGCCCGGACGATGTCGGTCGGCGCGGGCAGGAGCCAGTCGTCGATCTCCCAGACCCGCGTGGCCAGCTGCCAGAGGACCAGGACGGCCACGATCAGCGCGGCGGGGGGCGCCCAGCGCGAGGCCGCGCCCCACCCCTCGCGCCGCCGGCGCAGGAGGGCCTCATCGCCGACGGGTGCGGTCATCGGGCGCCTCCGCGACCGGGCGGCAGCGGACAGGCGTTGGAGACGGTGGCCGACATGACGGCCTGGCCGAACGTCGCGGCGGCCGCAAAGCCCTCGCGCAACGCGGCAAACACCGCCTCGTCGTCGCCCCACACAACGGTGCTCATGGATCCCACCTCGTACTCTAGGCCGTGGACGTCCAGGACGCGAACCAGGGCCTCGATGGCCGGGCCGAGGTCCTCCTGCCCCAGGGGGTACAGGCTGATCTGGGCGCTGATTCCGATCATTTCTCTACCCTCCCCACCAGGAGCGCCCCGCGCTCCCGGAAAAACGCTTGCCCCATCCCCTCGAGGAGCCCAGCGAAGGGCAGCCCCTCGCCCTGAGGCCCCACGAAGACGCTGGCGTGCCAGCGCACGTCGCCGAGGGGCGCCAGGAGCGCCACGAACTCTTGCGGCGAGTAAAAGTAGGCGTCGCGGAACGGTGTGTCCATCGTCTCCGCCTCCCGTTGGCGCGCTGTGGCCCAGGTGCTGTTGGCATTCAGGACGGCCACCACCAGCCGGCCACCGGGCCGCACCACCCGGTACATCTCCCGCACCGCCGCCTGCGGGTCGGGCACGAATTCCAGGGCCGTCACCGAGAGCACCAGGTCGAACGCGCCGTCGGCGTAGGGCAACGCCTCGACCTCGGCCTCCTGCCAGGCGATGTCCTGGCGTTTGGCGCGGGCCACGGAGAGCATCGCCGGGCTGCTATCGACGCCGGTGACCCGCAGGCCACGATCGGCCAGGAACGCGGCGAAATGTCCGGTGCCGGTGCCCACGTCGAGGGCCGTCTCGCCGGGGCGAGGCTCGGCCAGGCGGGAGATGAGGGCCTTTTCCAGGCGATCGACGGTCGCGCCGAGGGGCGTGGCGAACCAGGCATCGTAGCCCTGGGCCACAGTCTCGTCGGCAAAGGGGTTCGGGTGTGCGTCGCTCATGTGGCTTCCTCCAGGTGCTCCCGGGGGACGTGGACCATCAGGAGGCAGCCCTGTGCCACCGCCACTCGCCCCTCGCGCCCCGCCAGGACGTTGCTGATCCCCCGGGCGGGGCCCATCCGCAGGGTCTCGCCGCGCAGGGGGTACTCGAGCCCATCGGTGGTGACGCCCTCCGCGTCGCCGCCGATGGGCAGGAGCGAGACCACGTCGCCCGCCCGGCCGCGGACGGTCGCCTCCCGGCGGACCAGGCTCAGGTAGGAGTGCCCGTCGTAGATGGTCGTCTGGATGCCCTCGAGGGCCGGCATCGCCAGGAGCAGGATGTTGCCCAGGGTGTGGTCGATGCGGTTGCCCGAGGCGCCGATCAGCGTGATGCGGCGCGCCCCCCGGGCGACGGCCTCCAGGAGCGCCAGTTCGGTGTCCGTCTCGTCTTTGCGGCGGGGGTGCTCTAGTACCCGGCAGCCGCCGGCCACCAGCGCCGCCTGGGCCTCGGGGGTGATCGAATCCAGGTCGCCGACGAGGAGGTGAGCCCCCAGGCCCCGGGCGTGCAGCCAGTTCGCCCCGCCATCTGCGGCGATGACCAGGTCTGCCGCGCGGACCACGGCCATGTGGCGCTCCGGATGGTGAAAGGCGCCGTTGGCCACCACGACGGCGTGCAACGCATCTGGGGCGGGCGATGGTTCGGGCATGGGCAATCTCCGGGAAACGCAAAGGCGCCGCTGGAAGGCACCAGCGGCGCGGTGTGTGTGGCGTCACCATACGGCACGCTTCCCTACGCTGGTATTATCCAGGTCAGGTGGTAGGAGTCGATGGCCCGCGCCATCCTCTCAGCCCGATGGGCTCCCCCAGCAAAGCGCTATCTGTTTGTGGAGTTCATTCTATACCCCCGGTGGGCGCGCGTCAAACGCCACGGCGCGCATCCCCCAGCCCGTCATCCTGAGGGAGGTCTTCCGACCGAAGGACCTCTACCGTACATGAGCCCCAGGTGGATGTGCGGCGGAGATCCTTCGCTTCGCTCAGGATGACGGGGATGGAGGGCTCAGGATGACGGGGGATGGAGGGCTCGGGATGCGATGCGAGACTCGGGAGAAAGGTTGGTAGAGGTCCTTCGGCGGACCCTTCGGCAGACCTCAGGGCAGGCCTCAGGACGACGGGTTGGGAGGCGTGCTGGCGGCAGGGAGACTGCGGGTATAGGGCGTGGGAAGTTCTTCGGCGGACCTCAGAGCAGGCCTGCTGCTTTGAAACGTGGTTCGGGGACCCTAGATGGACGCCATAGAGGATCCATCCTGTGAATCTTGTGAATCCTGTCTCTTCCCTCCCACCCACGGCTCACACCAGGGTTTCCGGCCCCGCCGGCCCCATGCTATAATCTCCTCCGCACCTCACCCTGCATCCACCCTGGAGACGACCATGCCGAACACGCGACGCACCTTCATCTTGCTCCTGGCCCTCGTCGCCCTCGTGGCCCTGGCCGGTTGCGGCCGCCGGGGATCCCAGGCCGCCGAGGATCCCACCATCACGCCCCGGCCCACCTTTACCCCGCCGCCCGCCGCCACGGCGACGCCGGCCCACACCGCCACGCCGACCGCCACCGCGACCCCGACATCCACGCCGACGCCGGATCCCTACGTGAACCCCCTCACCGGCGAACGGGTCGAGGATCCCGCGCTTCTTGCCCGGCGGCCGTTGGCCGTGCGGGTGGGGAACGACCCGAACATCCGCCCCCAGGACGGCCTCTCGTTCGCCGACGTGGTGATCGAGGAGATCATGGAGGGCTGGACGATCACGCGCTTTACCGCGATCTATCTCGCAGAGGAGGCCGATCGCGTCCGGCCCCTGCGCAGCGCCCGCCTGAGCAGCCTGTCCATCGCCCCCCAGTACGATGCGGCGATGGTGCACACCGGCGCCAGCGACCCCATCCGCTGGCTCATCTCCCAGGCCTCCTTTGTGGACCTGGACCAGTTCTTCCACCCGGCGCCCTACCGGCTCTTGCCCGGGTATGACTGGCGCGGCCGGATGTACACCACCACCGAGATCCTCCACGACTATCTGGCCTCCAAGGACCTGGACCGCGACACGCCCATCGCCGGCTACCGGTTTGACGGGACCGCGCTGAACGGCGGGGAGGCGGCAGAGTCGGTGACCGTGCCCTATCCCTCGCAGTTCCGGGTGGGCTGGCGCTACGATCAGGCCGCCGGGGAATACTTGCGCTCTATCGCCGGGGTCGCGCACCGCGACGGGCTGACGGGGGAGCAGATCGGGGCCTCCAATGTCATCGTCCTGTACACCCAGCACAACCGCACGGACATCGTCGAGGACTCCTTGGGCTCCACGGCCATCGACGTGGTCCTCTCCGGCTCGGGCGATGCCCAGGTGTTCCGCGATGGCCAGGTCTACGACGTCCGCTGGGAGCAGCGCGAGGCCGGCGCCCTCATCCGCTACTATGATGCGGACGGCGACGAGTTCCCCCTGCGCCCGGGCAAGACGTGGATCGAGATCGTGCCGCTGGATTACGAGGTGACGTTCGAGTAGGTATGCGCTCTGACGCATGGCGGCGGGCGGCCAAGATTCTGTGGCCGCCCGCCGTCTGCTTTGC
>JAAZBQ010000262.1 GCA_012513725.1 Chloroflexota bacterium | reverse complement strand
TCTAGCATGTCGCGTCCGACTCCTTTCGTCGTGGCGGGATGCAGGGGTGCGTCGTGCAACGATGGATGCGTCCGGTCGGCGGACGTGCGTGGCGCATTCTAGCATGCGCCCGCTGCCGCGCCAAGCGCTCTTACCTTCCCGGAAGCTGCCTTGGCTTCCGGGAAGGTTCTGAGTCGAGACCCCAGCGGTCGCCATGGCGGGATGGCCTACTCCGGAACCTTCCCGAAGGCGAAGCCAGCCTTCGGGAAGGGGAGGGTGCGCGCGCTACAGGCTCTCCAGGTACCAGAGAATGCCAGCGATGGTCACCACGACAACCCCGGTGAACACGGGCGCCACGATCAGCATGCACAGTAGCGTCACCGATAGCACCAGATGCACATCCATAGCGCCCCTCTTGACCCCCTGCTTCGCGCGGCCCGCTGACCACCAACTCAGGCCATCGTATCCAGCATCTCCAGGCTCACCGCCCAGCGGAGCGGCTTGCCCTCCTGCCAGGCGGCGAACTCGCGAAGAACGTAATCCGCCATCCGCACCACCTCGTCGCCGATGGAGCCGGCGATGTGCGACGAGAGGTACACGTTCGGCAGCCGGTAGAGGGGCGAGTCCTCCTCTGGCGGCTCGGGGTGGGTGACGTCCAGGAGCGCAGTGAGGTCGGGCCGCTCCTCGAGGGCGCGGATCAGGTCCGGCTCGACCACCTGCGCGCCGCGGCCGGTGTTGAGGAACACCGCGTCGGGCCGCATCGCGGCAAAGAGCGGATAGTTCAGGAGCCCCACGGTGTGCGGACGGTTGGCCAGGTGATTGGAGACCACCAGCGCCTCGGAGAACGCCTCCTCAAAGGTCACCTTGCGCACGCCGAGGGTCTCGGCGTCCTCGTCCGTCATGTGCTCCGAGCGGACCACGATCTTGAGCTCATAGGGCTTGAGGAGCTCCACGACGAGCCGGCCGATCATCCCCAGCCCCAGGATGGCGACGGTCTCACCATAGTTCCCCGGGCCGCGGAACCCGCCCCGCCAGCCCTCGGGAGAGCGCACCTGGCGGATGTTCTGAAAGTACCCCTTGGTGGCCAGGAGGACCTGGGCCAGGGTGAACTCGGCCACCGGTACGGCGTTGGCCGCCCAGGCGCTCACCACGGTGATCCCCCGCTCGAGGAAGGGGCGAGCAAAGGCCTGCACGCTCCCAGCCCCGTAGAACACGATCTCGAGGTTGGGCAGTTGCTCGAGTTGCTCGGCCGTCAGCCGGGGGAACCCCCAGGTACCAAAGGCCGCCCGAACGTCCTGCAGGGCGGAGGCGTGCTGGCCAAAGTTCTCCTCCGACACGACGACGGGGTACAGGTCGGTCGCCTCCGCCACCTGCTCATAGCGCCCCTGGGCGTAGACTCGATCGATGCTCGCGTGGGTGTTGCCAAAGAATGCGGCCTTGATCACGGCGTCCTCCCTGTATGTCTGGCTGCGCGGCGCTCCGGCGCCCCTGGGCGGCAGTATCCGCTGACGCCGGCAGCCCTGTCAAGCGGCGCGCCTCCGCACGGCGTTCCCTAGTCGGCAATCGCCCCCTGGAAGGAAGCAGCCATCACATCATGCGGCATACTCGCTTCCGCAACATGGTGACGTCGGTCCCGTTGCACGTCTTGCGTTCGGCTAGACCGCTCGGTATAATCCTCTGCGCGGAGGGAGTATGTGTTCAACACGTTCAACACGCGATCAGATCATCGACACGGCCTCTGCGCTGCTCGAACGGCAGGGCTATGCCGCCACCGGTCTGAACCAAATCGTCCGTGAGAGCGGGGCGCCCAAGGGCTCGCTATACCACTATTTCCCCGGCGGGAAGGACGAGATCGCCGTCGAGGCCCTGCAACAGGGCGCGCAGGCGGTGGCCGAGCGCATCCGCGAGGCGCTGATCCCCCTCGACGACCCCGGCGAGGCGATCAAGGCCTACATCCTCGCCCTCGCCGAGATGCAGCGCGACTCGAATTTTCTGCGGGGCGCTCCGCTGGCCGCCGTGGCCCTGGAGGCCGCAGCGCTGAACCCCCGGCTGAGCGAGACGATCCGCGAGGGCTACCGCACCTGGCAGGACGCCTTTCGCGACAAGCTGGCGCGCTCCAACTTTGCGGGCGGCCGCGCCGACCGGCTGGCGGGGTTCATCGTCTCGGCCATCGAGGGCGCCGTCCTCCTGGGCCGGGTGCGCCGCTCCACCGAGCCCCTCCGCGAGGTGGCCGACGACTTGGAGCTGCTCATCGGCCGCCGGTCACTGGTCGATGCCCGCCGGGCGGCCGGCGCAGTGCCGGCTGCGGCGCCCCCCGCCCCTGCCGTGCCGTCCACACCTGCCGCCGCCATCGAGCCCGTGCCCGTCGTGCAGCGCTCCGAGGCGTCCGAGGGTGCGCCGGAGGAGACCTCTCCGGCAGCCGAGGAGCCACGCCCCCCGCGACCCGTAACCCTGGATGACGAGGACCTGCCGCCGGCGCTCCTTCCCGGCCGCGCCGCTGCGCCGGAGCAGCCTCCAGCGGCGGATGAGGCTCCGGAGGAGGACGACGTTCCCGTGTGGCGGATGCCCGCCGCGCGCCCTCCGGCCACCGGGCCCGTGCCCACGCACGCGCCGTCCAACGGCGACCGTCCCGCCGCCGCGGCCCACGGGGCCGATCTGGACGCCCCCGACGACATCCCGCCGCTGCCCGAGGAAGCCGCCCAGCGGGTGCGCGCCCGGCGATCCCTCCGCATCCTGGTGATCGGCGCGTCGGGCGGCACGGGCTGCCACCTGATCGAGCAGGCCCTCGCCGCGGGACACAGCGTCACGGCGCTGGCCCGAGATCCGTCGGCGATCTGGGTCAAGCACGAACGCCTGGCCGTGGTCAAGGGCGACGTCCGCAACGCCGAGCGGATGGACGAGGTGATCGCCGCCGGCATCGACGCGGTGGTGAGCGCGCTGGGCCCCACCCAGGGGGCCACCCGCGACATGATCACCGTCGGCACCGGGAACATCGTCTCGGCCATGGAGCGCCACGACGTCCGGCGCCTCGTGGTGATGATGGGCGCCGACCTCGCCGACCCCCATGATGAGATCACCCTGGCGCGCAGCATGGGCCTCCGGCTGCGGCGCCTGTCCAATGGCCGCCTCCTGGAGGACTGGGAGGGCGCAGCGGCCGCGATCCGGGCGAGCAGCCTGGACTGGACCATCGTCCGCGCGGCGCGCCTGACCGACGGCCCGCGGACCTCGTTCTACCTCACGGGGTACCTGAAGCTCGGCACGAACCACTCGATCGCCCGGGGCGACGTGGCCGAGTTCATGCTCAGGCAACTGAACGACACCGAGTTCCTCCGCGAGGCCCCGCTGATCAGTTACTAGCGACGCACTCTACCCTTCCCGGAAGCTGCCTTGGCTTCCGGGAAGGTTCCGGACGCACGCTCCCTCACAGCGAACCACAGACCACTAAGCCAATCCCGAGGGAGCGCCAGTCGCTGTCCGCGACCAGCTGGACTGGAGTCGACTCGAGCGGGCGTGCTGGCTCTTATCTGGGCCCTCGCTCTGTCCGTATGCTTGTGGTCGCTCGCGCTCTATAGTGCCAAAGCGCAGCAAGCATACCGAGGTGGACCCGAGCGAGTATCGCTCCCCTTTGTTATCTCTGTACTTTATTCTCTCGTGGTCAGGCAGAGGTTGATCACAGGGCATAGTGTGCGCGCGGCCCGCGCGGGTCCCAAGCCCCCGGCCTTGCGCTGGTGGTTGTCCTCTGCTACGGAACCTTCCCGGACCCGAAGGGGCAAGGCAGCTTCCGGGAAGGGGACTGTGCGCTACTGGAGCGCGCTTTCGATGGCCTCGATCTCTTCGGGGGAGAAATCGGTGTTGTCCAGGGCGGCGACGTTCTCCTCCAGTTGCTCGACGCGGCTGGCGCCCACCAGCGCGGAGGTCATCACCGGCGCTCGGAGGACCCAGGCCACCGCCATCTGCGCCAGCGACTGCCCGCGGACCTGGGCGATCTCGTTCAGGCGGCGTGCGCGGGTCACGCGCTCCTCGGTGACCTGCTCTGGCCGGAGGAAGGTGCCCTCTCGCGCCGCTCGAGAGCCCTCGGGGATGCCCTCCAAGTACTTGTCCGTCAGCGTCCCCTGGGCCAGGGGCGAAAAGGCGATGCATCCCACCCCCTCTTCGTTCAGGACCCTGAACAGCCCCTCCTCGGGCAGGCGCCGGAACATCGAGTACGACACCTGGTGGATCAGGAGCGGCGTTCCGAGCTCCGCGAGGATGTCGATTGCCTCGGCCGTCTGGTCGGGGTCATAGTTCGAGATGCCGACGTAGAGGGCCTTGCCCTGGCGGACGGCCTGGTCCAGCGCCATCATCGTCTCTTCCAGGGGCGTGTTGGGGTCGGGCCGGTGGGAGTAAAAGATGTCCACGTACTCGAGGCCCATGCGCCGGAGGCTCTGATCGAGGCTGGCCAGAACGTACTTGCGCGAGCCCCACTCGCCATAGGGCCCCGGCCACATGCGGAACCCCGCCTTGGAGGAGATGATCATCTCGTCGCGGTAGGGGGCCATGTCCTCGTCCATGATCCGGCCAAAAGTCTCCTCGGCCGAGCCGGGCGGCGGGCCATAGTTGTTCGCCAGGTCGAAATGGGTGATGCCCAGGTCAAAGGCGCGCCGCACCATGGCGCGGGCGTTCTCGAACGGGTCCACGCCGCCAAAGTTGTGCCAAAGCCCGAGGGAGATGGCCGGCAGGAGGAGCCCGCTCACCCCACACCGCCGGTACGTCATCGCCCCATAGCGATGCTCATTCGCCTGATACACCATGATACCTCCTCTTGTGGAAAATCAACGCAGAGACGCAGAGAAGAAAAGAACCCAACGCCAAGTCGCAAAGGGGCAAAGACGCAAAGAGGAAAAGGAACGATCATGGCGCTGCCTATGCGTGTTGCAGTTGCTGCGCCGAGCCTGCGTACCGGTCGCCTCGAACCTTTCTCACTGTCATCCCGAGCGCAACGAGGGATCTCCGCCGCCCTTGAGCAGGGGACGCGCCGCTGGAGGCGAGCCGATCTCTCCACGCGAGAGCCCCACGTCCTCGACGTTCCCCAGACGGCAGGGCGCCCATCCCATCCCTCTTTGCGTCTTTGCCCCTTTGCGTCTTTGCGTTTCTTTCTTCTCTTCCCCGCGTCTCTGCGTCTTCCGGCCCAGCAGACTGGGCGCGCGGCTCTGCGTTCCTCTTGCCTTCTACCAGTAGTGGTGGACCAAGGGCTGGACGTCGCGCTCGTAGAGGGCGCGAACCTGGGCCATGGTCTCCTCGTCCAGGGGCGGGAGGTCGGCCGCGGCGGCGTTGTCCTCCACCTGATCGGGGCGCTTGGCGCCGGGCACGGTGCAGGAGACCGCCTCGTCCATCAGGATCCAGCGTAGGGCGAACTGGGCCATGGTCATCGCCTCGGGCACCAGGGGACGGAGCGCCTCGACGGCCTCCAGTTGCCGCTCATAGTCCACGCCCGAGAACGTTTCGCCGCGATCGAACGCCTGCCCCTCGCGGTTGTACTGCCGGTGGTCGTCCTCGGAGAAGGTGGTGTCGCGGGTCATCTTGCCCGTCAGCATGCCAGACGAGAGGGGCACCCGGGAGATGATCCCCACCCCGCGGCGCTGCGCCTCACGGAAAAAGAGGTCCGCCGGCCGCTGCCGGAACACGTTGTAGATGATCATGACCGAGGCAACGTTGGGGTACTCGAGGGCCTTGAGCCCCTCCTCGACCTTCTCCACGCTGACGCCATAGTGCCGGACCTTGCCGGCGGCCACCATGTCGTCGAGCCAGCCGAACACCTCGGGCACATAGTAGACTTCGGTGGGCGGGCAGTGCAGCTGCAGGAGGTCCAGCGCGTCGACGCCCAGGCGGCGGAGGCTGGCCTCGACAAAGCCGGTCATCTTGTCGCGGTCCGCATAGCCCTCGGCGGTGTGGGGGCTCAGGCGGCGGCCCGCCTTGGTGGCGATGATGATTTCCTCGCTCCGCTCGCGGCGCAACCGGCCCAGGAGCTCCTCGCTGTGGCCCCCGCCATAGCCGTCGGCGGTGTCGAAAAAGTTGGTGCCCAGGTCCACGGCGCGGTGCAGGGCGGCCATCGAGTCCTCGTCGCTCACCGCGCCCCACGAGCCGCCGATGGCCCAAGCGCCAAAGCTCACGGTGGAGATGTTATAGCCGGTGCGGCCGAGCGGTCGGTACTGCATGGTTCACTTCCTTTCGATAAGGGGTGCCCCAGGGGGAAAGCGCTACGGGGAGAGGGAGCGCCCGGGAGTACATCCTGTCCATTATGCCGGCTGGATCGGCCGGTGGCAAGCGGTGCCGGCGGACGGTTACCACGGATGGCACGGATAGACGGATGGAACGGATGGAAGAGGGATGAGTCGGCGTGAGACGCGGCTTGTTGCTGGGCATCCTGGCCCATACGGGTACGTGGCCCTCACCTCAGCAATCCCCAATCCGTTTCATCCGTCTATCCGTGCCATCCGTGATTGTGGCGTACGCCTCGTACTCGGCGTACAGTGTGCGCATAGCCGAGTACAGGAGGTGTCGCGGTGAAGACCAACTCGAGGCGTCAGCGCCTGAGCTACAAATCGCCCCACAGTCTGC
>JAAZBQ010000261.1 GCA_012513725.1 Chloroflexota bacterium | reverse complement strand
TGGAGGGGCGGGTCCTGGGCGATGGCCCAGCACCTGGAGGGGGTTTCGGGCCGCCGGGCGGCGGAGATGATCTCCCAGGCAGGCTTGCGGGTGGCAACCATCCACGACGGCGGGGGCGTGCTGGAGGCGCCGGGCTCTCCGGCCGGTTACGTCAACCCGCTGCTGGACGAGTATCTGGACGACCTGGGCTACGCGCCGGAGGCCATCGTCTGCCACACCCCGCACATCGCTGGGGAGATGCCCGAGGGCTGGTGGTCGCCGACGGCAGAGGCGGTGGTGCAGGCGCTGGAGCCCTATCGCTCCCGCTGCACGACGTTGACCATCGAGAACACGCCCCCGTTCGACGGCCACACCGTGCCCCTCCTGACGCCAGAAGAACTCGGCGCGTTCTGCGCGGCCCACGATCTCGGCGTCACCCTGGACACCACCCACTATGCCCAGATGGGCCTGGACCCCGCCGTGGCGGCGGGCGTGCTCCGCGAGCAAGTGCGTACCGTGCACCTCAGCGACTATCGCAACGGCCGGCCCCACGTCTACGTGGGAGAGGGCGAGACCGACTTGCCGGGCGTCCTGGCTGCGCTGGACGGTGCGGCGGTCGGGGTGGTGACGATCGAGTGCGCGGTAAGCCTGCCGGGTGAGGACGTCCGCGAGATGTCGACCGCCGATATGGTGGAGCGCCTGCGAACGGCGGGCGAGCGCGTGCGGGGGTGGCTGGCTGCGTAGGCGCGCCAACCCGGCGCGTTCGGGCACCCTCGGAGTGGGAGATCTACCCCCACACCCCGGCGATGGCAGCGCCGCAGTGGGCGCAGGCGCCCTCGCGGAGATCCGTCTGCCCGATGCGGAAGCCCTGCCGGCCGATGACCCGCTCGCCGCACTGCGGGCAGTAGGTGTTCTCCCCGTCGTGGCCCGGCACGTTCCCGACGTACACGAACCGCAACCCCTCCTCGCGGCCGATCTCCCGGGCGCGCACCAGGGTGCTCACAGGGGTGGGGGGCGCGTCGGTGAGGCGGTAGGTGGGATGAAAGCGGCTGATGTGCCAGGGCGTGTCGGCGCGCAGGTCGCCGGCGACAAAACGGGCGATGTCGCGCAGTTCCTCTTCCGAGTCGTTGCGGCCGGGGATCACCAGGGTGGTGACCTCCACCCACACCCCGCGCTCCTTGAGCGTCTTTAGGGCGTCCAGCACCGGCTGCAGGTGCGCGCCGCACTCTTGCCGGTAGAACCCATCGCGGAAAGCCTTGAGGTCCACGTTCGCGGCGTCGATGAGGGGCGGCTCCCCCGGGGGCAGGGCGACGTCGAGCATCTCCGGGGTCATGTAGCCGTTCGTCACATAGACGTTGGCGATCCCCTGCTCCCGCGCCAGGCGGCCGACATCGTGGGCGTACTCGAAAAAGATGGTCGGCTCGGTGTAGGTGTAAGAGATCGAGGCGCACCCCTGGCGCGCCGCGGCCTCCACGACCGCCTCGGCGGGGACGTCGCGCCCATCGACGTAGCCCAGGAGGCCGGGGCGCTGGGAGATGTCCGCATTCTGGCAAAAGGTGCAGCGAAAGTTGCACCCGGGCGTGGCGATGGAAAAGGACTCCGTCCCCGCCAAAAAGTGGAACAGCGGCTTCTTTTCGATCGGGTCTACCGCCTGGGCGATCAGCCTCCCGTACACCAGGGTGTATAACGTGCCGCCGACGTTCTGGCGCACCCGACAGATCCCCGTTCGCCCGTCGGGGATCACGCACCGCTGGGCACACAGGCGGCACTGGACGCGGTCGCCCGCCAACCGCTCGTAGAGCATGGCCTCGTGCTGCGGCTTGTCGTCCACTCCCCCTCCTCGTCTCCGACCCCGGCCACGCCTATGCAGGGTTGGGAATGACGCAGATA
>JAAZBQ010000260.1 GCA_012513725.1 Chloroflexota bacterium | reverse complement strand
TCCGCAGGTCCTCGAGGGAGATGAACACGGCGTCGTTGCGGGTGGGCTTGCCGGCGTTCGGCGCGGCGGTGCCCCGGGAGCCGATGTCGCCGCCCGCGCAGTTCACCAGGATGTCGATGGGGCCCAGTCGGCTGCGCACCTCGTCAGCCAGGGCCTTGACCCGCGCCTCATCGGTGAGGTCGCCGCACACGGCGATGACGGTCGATCCGGAGGCCTCGGCGATGGCGCAGGCCACGTCATCGAGGGACGTTCCCTCCCCAAAGGCACAGGGCGATTGGGGCGACGAGCCGTGCACGGCGACGCGGGCGCCCAGTGTCGCCAGGTGCAGGGCGATGGCGTGGCCGATGCCCCGCGACGAGCCGGTGATCCAGGCGACCTTGCCCTCCAGGTGACGGTCCGATGGCATGGAACCTCCTCAGGTGGATGGTGACGGCGATGCGAGGGCCAGGCAGGCCCCTTTGGCTCCCTCGATATAGACGTCCTCGGCCAGCGTCCCGCTCTCGCGCATGCGCTCGAGGGTGCGCTCCCACTCCCAGGGGTCCCAGCGAAAGAGGCGCTTGGCCGCGCCCTCCTCGATGGCCACGACGTTGCGCAGGTAGCGCTCGAGGAGCGTGGTCATGGCCCGGTCGGAGCTGATCTCCCGGGCGGCCTCGGGGACGTCGGGAAAGCGGCGGACGAACAGGTCATAGACGTAGGCATAGCCCCAACGGTTGGAATCCGAGATGCCGACCTTGGTGATCTTGAGTTCCGTCTGCAGTTCGGCAATGGCGCGGTCAAAGCGGCGGGCGTTCGCTCCGCCGCCCGAGATGCCGGCCACCTGGCGCAGGCGGCTGGTGGCCAGGGCGCCCTCGTTCAGGAGCGCCTCGTAGACGTTCTTGGCCTCGACGCTGAGCTTGCCCTCCTCGTACTGGAGGAGGTAATCCTCCAGGTCGCCATAGTTCGGCGACAGGGCGTAAAAGGTGGGCAGCATCTCCAGCGAGACGAGCATCGGCTTGCCGCGTAACAGCCGTCCGTACAGGACGCTGCCCTTGGCCGGCAGCGAATCCTTCCAGGTCCAGGCCCGGCCGATGTCGGGGTCACGATTGGAGCGCGGCACCGGCCGGCGGCTGCCCACGACCGCCCCCCACAGGGTAGGGATCTCGACGCCCTTTTCGCCAAAGAGAAAGCAAAAGCCGACCTGGTTCACAAAGGCCAGGGCCTGCTCCTCCGTATGGGCGCGAAGGCTTGCGGTGCGATAGTACCGTTCATCGCGCAAGGACTCTAGCTCCTCGCGCGTGTATTCGATGCGCATGATGATCTTCTAGGCGGCCCAACGCGGGGCCGCGGTCTGCCCTCACCCCCTGCCCCCTCTCCCATCGGAATGGGAGAGGGGAGAAGACGGCGCGCACTGCGTGGCGTCTCTGCTGGTCCCATGCGAGCGGAACAGGGCAGAAGGCTGCGCGCACACTACCGCTTCTCCTCCCCCTCTCCCGTTTCGGGAGAGGGGGCAGGGGGTGAGGGTTACTTTATCTTTTCTCGAAACGCCGCCGTCAGCGCCGGCACCACCTGCTTGACGTCCCCCACGATCCCATAGTGGGCCACGCGAAAGATCGGCGCTTCGGGGTCCGTGTTGATGGCCACGATCACCTTGGCCGTCGACATCCCCGCCAGGTGCTGGATGGCGCCCGAGATGCCGCAGGCGATGTACAGGTCCGGTCG
>JAAZBQ010000259.1 GCA_012513725.1 Chloroflexota bacterium | reverse complement strand
GGCTCCTGGGGGAGCGATTTCTCCCATTTCTGGCGCGGTCTGCGGGTGCTGGCCAAGCACGGAGAGCGCTACCGCTGGGAGGAGTTCGTCTCTGGCCGCTATGGCCTCGAGGAAGCGGATCAGGCGCTCGCCGACGTTCGCGAGCAGCGGGCCGTCAAGGCCATCATCGACCCACGCAAATGAGGTGGAAGGGAGATGGACAGAGGACTCTCCGTCTATATCAGTGCATCCGCCGAGATGGACGCCGAGTGTGAGTTCATCGGCCAGACGTTGGCCTCCGTCAGCACCACGAGCCGGGCGACGATTCGGCGCACCCCGGAGGGCAGCAACCCGGACCTCGAGGGGCTGGCCTCCAGCCAGATCTACATCATCCTCCTGGGCACCGACCTCTTGGCGCCCATCGGCGTCGAGTGGGAGGCCGCCCGGCAGGCCGGCTTGGCCACCCTGGGCTTTCGCAACGCCGAGGCGGCGCCCTCGCCGGCGATGACCGATTTTCTCCGCCGGCAGCGGTTCGAGTGGCACGAGTACCGCACGCCGGCCGAGTTTCGCCGCAAACTGGAGCGTACCCTGCTGCAACGCCTCCTGGACGAGACGCCGGGCACGGGGCTGGACCTGACCGCCGTCGAGCAGATCGCCGTGCGGCTCAAGGAACTCGAAGGGGAGGAGGCCGAGGACGAGGGCCCCGCCGAGGAGCGTCGCGGCGCCGGCAGCGGCGGCATCATCCTCCCGCGGCCATAACGCACCCCTTCCCGAAGGGTTCTTGCCCTTCGGGAAGGTTCTGAGTCCGGAACCTTCCCGGAAGGCAAGGCACCTTCCGGGAAGGAAGAGATATAGGAGTAACGTGTGATCGAACGAGCGATAGCCTGGGATATGGACGGCGTGTTGGCCGATACCGAAGAGGCCCACTACCGGTCCTGGCGGCGGATGTTCGCCGAAGAGGGTCTCACGCTGACCCGCGAGCAGTTCAAAGAAACCTTTGGCATGGCCAACCCCGAGATCCTCCGCCGCTGGCTGGGAGAGGGCGCGCCCCCCGAGCGGATCGACGCCCTCGCGGCGCGCAAGGAGGCCCTCTTTCGCGAGGACGTCTCCGAGGTCCGCCTGCTGCCCGGCGTCCGGCGCTGGCTGGAGTGGGCCAAGGCGGAGGGGATCCGCCAGGTGGTGGCCTCCTCCGGGGAGATGGCGAACATCGCCGCCATCGTCACGGCGCTGGAGATCGGCAACTATTTCGACGCCCTAGTGTCGGGGGCCTTTCTGCCCAGGAGCAAGCCCGATCCGGCCATCTTCCTCCAGGCCGCCGGCGCGGCCGGGGTGGCGCCGGAGCGCTGCCTGGTGGTGGAGGACGGCGTAGTGGGGATCGAGGCGGCCCGCCGCGCCGGGATGCGCTGCCTGGCCCTCACCACCACCCACCCCGCCGAGCGGTTGCAGGGGGCCGATCTGGTGGTCGACGACCTGACGGATCTCGACGAGGCCACGTTCGCGGGGCTATTCGCCGCGGGCCGCTGACCCCGCCGCATCTGGTCGCAAGGAGGCGCAATATGGCCGATACCCTCACCCCCCGAGAACGCGTGCGGCGGGCCATCCGCCACCAGGAGCCGGACCGCGTGCCGCTGGACCTCGGCGGATTCCAGACCGGCATCCACCGGCGGGCCTACGAGGATCTCCTCGCCTACCTGGGGATCGCGGACGAGGTGCAGATCCTGGATCCCGTCCAGCAGATCGCCGTGCCCTGCGAAGAGGTGCTCCAGCGGCTGCGGATCGACACGCGCTACCTGGTGGCCCATGGGCCCCAGGGTTTTCATGCGGAGATCGTCCTCCGGGAGCGGGGCGGGCGGCTGTGGCACGACCTCCGCGACGAGTGGGGGGTGGTGTGGTCGATGCCCGACGACCAGGGGCTTTACATGGACATCACCCACCATCCCTTGGCCGAGGCGACCATCGAGGACCTCGCGCGCTACCCCTTTCCCGACGGCGGCGATCCCACCCGCTTTGCCGGCTTAAGAGAGGAGGCCCTGGCCCTGCGCGAGACCCCCTACGCCGCCTGCACCGGCATCGGGGGCGTGGTCTATGAGATCTGCTGGTACCTCCGCGGCCTGGAGCGCTGGTTCATGGACCTCGTCGAGAACCCCGCCTTTTGCGCGGCGCTCCTGGACCGGACGCTGGAGTACTGGCTGGGTTTCTACACCGGCTTTCTCGGGGAGGTCGGCGACCTCATCGACGTGGTGATGATCGGCGACGACCTGACCGGCCAGGGCGGCCCCCTCTTTTCGCCGCGGGTGTACCGGGAGATCGTCAAGCCGCGCCAGAAGCGCCTCGTGCAGCACATCAAGGGCCTCACCGAGGCCAAGGTCTGGTACCACACCTGCGGCGCCTGCACGGAGTACCTGCCGGACCTCATCGACAACGGGGTAGACATCGTGAACCCCGTGCAGATCAGCGCCCGCGACATGGCCCCCGAGATGCTCAAGGCCCGCTACGGCCGGGACCTCGTCTTCTGGGGTGGGGGGATCGATGCGCAGCACGTCCTGCCGGGGGCCACGCCCGAGGAGGTGCGCGAGCACGTGTGCCGGAACGTGGCGGCGTTCAAGGCGGGGGGCGGGTACGTGTTCAACAACGTGCACAACATCCAGGCCGGCGTGCCGCCAGAGAACGTCGTAGCCATGTACGACGCCGCCTATGCGTGCGGGGAGTACGCATAGGCGGCGAAGATAGACAGGATTAACAAGATGAACAGGATTGAAGAGTAAGATAGTGGCAGGAGTTGTATATCTCTACATGCCTTCTTTGAATCCTGTAAATCCTGTTAATCCTGTCCTCTCTCCTCAGGGCAGCCACAAGAGGTGCACGAGGTTGCCGGCGGGATCGGGCTCGGCGAGGTACACGCTCTTGGATGTCGGGCGGATGTTGGGTTCGCCGTAGGCGATTCCCTTGGCCTTGAGGTCCTCAAGCGCGGCCTCGAAATCGCTCACCCGCACCGCCACGTGGCAGCGCACCTCGGGCTGCACCTTCATCACCTCGATGCGGCCCGCGCCGTCGCCGGAGAGGAAGAAGGACGAGTTGCCCTCCACGGATTTCAGCCCAAAGGTCTCCTCATAGTACGCGGCGACCTCGGCCCCGGAGGCCTGATCCGAGGGGTACAGGCCGACGTGCTCGATCCCCGTGTAGAGCGCCTGGCCGCGGGCCTTGCGCACCCAGGCTAGGCACTGCTGCGCCTGCTGGGTGATCGCCGCCCAGTTCTTGGCCTTGACCCAGTCGGAGCGCACCATGGCCGAGCCCATCCCCACGGCCGCCACGCCGACGTCGAACCAGCCCTTGATGTTCTCCCAGGTGGCGTCCACGCCGCCGGTGGGCATGATCTTGGTCCACGGAGTGGGGGCCGTGATGGCCTTGACGAACGAGGGTCCGCCGAGTTCGCTCCCGGGAAAGACCTTGCAGACCTCCACGCCCAACTCTTCCGCCTGCGAGACCTCCGAGGCCGTGGCGCACCCGGGGAAATAGGGGATCTTGCGGCGGTTGCACAGTTTCGCCACCTCGGCGTTGGTCACCGAGCCGACGATGAAATTGGCGCCCAGGTTGATGAACAGCCCGGCGGTCATGGGGTCCAGCACCGACCCGATGCCCAGGATGACGGTGGGGTCCGCCTTTTCAAAGTGGACGATGAGTTCCCGGAACACCTCAAAGGCGCGGTCGCCGCGGTTGGTGAACTCGATCACCTTGCATCCGCCGGCCGAGAGCGCCGCGACGATGTCCTTGGAGGTCTCGACGTCCGCGTTGTAAAAGAGGGGCACGAGGCCCAACTCGTCGATCTTGTTCCACACTTGCAGCCGAGAGAAACGTGCCATGGTACTCCTTCCAGAAGGGGGTATCAGCGGGAAACGCGGCCGGAGACGTCGCCGCCCATGATCTTGGTCACCTCGCTCACCGACACGAGGTTGAAATCGCCGAACACGGTGTGCTTGAGCGCCGAGGCGGCCACGGCGAAATCGAGCGCCCGCTGGACGTCGTCGCCGTAGGTCTTGAGCCCATAGATCAGCCCGCCCATGAACGAGTCGCCGCCGCCGACCCGGTCCACGATGTGGGTGATGTCGTACTCGGGCGCCACGTACACCTCACCGTCGTGCCACAGGATCCCCGACCAGGTGTTGTGGGAGGCGGAAAGCGACCCGCGCAGGGTGATGGCCACCGTCTTGAGGTTCGGGAAGCGCTTGACCATCTCCTCGCAGACGTAGCGGTACTGGGAGGCGTCCACCTTGCCGGAGGTCACGTCGGTTTCGGGCGCCTTGATCCCCAGCACCTTTTCCGCGTCCTCCTCGTTGCCGATGGCCACCGTGCAGTGCTGGACCATCTCGGGCATCACCTCGGAGGCCTTTTTGCCCCAGTTCCACAGCTTGGCGCGATAGTTCAGGTCGCAGGAGACGGTCAGCCCCCGCTCGCTCGCCGCGCGGACGCCCTCCAGGCAGGCCTCCGCCGCCCCCTGGGAGATCGCCGGGGTGATGCCCGTCCAGTGGAACCAGTCTGCATCGGCCAGGGCGGCGGACCAATCCACCATGCCCGGGGCGATGGTGGCGAGGGAGGAGCCGGCCCGGTCATAGACCACCTGGCTGGGCCGGGCCACGGCGCCCATCTCGAGAAAGTAGATCCCTAGGCGGTCGCCGCCCCACACGATCTTGTCGGTGCCGACGCCCTGGGCGCGGAGAAAGCGCAGGCAGGCGTTGCCGATGTCGTTCTTGGGCAGCCGGGTGACGAAATCGGTGGGCACGCCAAAGCCGGCCAGCGAGGCGGAGACGTTGGCCTCCCCACCGCCGTACACGACGTCGAACGACTGGGCCTGCGAAAAGCGCTGGAAACCGGGGGGCGAGAGCCGCAGCATGATCTCGCCGAACGTCACGACCTTGTTGGTCATCATATCACCTCCAGGTGGGCGAACAGCCAAATGCGTGCCTACCATACTCCAGGGGCCGCTGGCGCGTCAAGATGGTGGCTGCCGGGTTCCGTGGTGCGTAGGGGATGGATGGGGGTTCGGCCGCGGGGCCGTGGGGATCCGGACATTGGCGAGGCGACGGCCTCTCCACGTACTCGGGTCGCGTGCCGCCAACGCGTCCTGTGTACGGCGGGGCCATGCCCCAGGGCAGCCCACCAGGCGAGGCGCGCCCGTCACGACGGGCGCGCCTCGCCGCTCCGCGTTATTGCCAGCGCAGCACGCCAGAGATCGACGCGCCGCACGGCACCGAGAGGCCAAAGCCGTTGG
>JAAZBQ010000258.1 GCA_012513725.1 Chloroflexota bacterium | reverse complement strand
GCCTTTACACCCTCCGCTCGGCCGTGCACAATGTGCGCCGCCGTCCTTCCAAGCGCGTCGTAGCCACGTTCCGGTCCAGCCTGGGAGAAAACGCCATGCATCACCTTTTGCGCCCCATCCGGCACCCCGTCTCGCGCCGCCTGTGCCTCGTCCTCCTCGTGACGGCCCTCATCCTGCCCGCCCTGCCCGCTGCGCCGGCGATCGCCGCCGCGCCCCTGGTCGTCGACAGCGCCGCCGACTCGGGCGACGGTTCCCTCCGGCAGCGGATTGAAGAGTCGGCCGAGGGCGACACCATCGTGTTCGACGCCGCGCTCTCGGGCGACACCATCGATCTGGACGCGCCCCTCGTCCTGCCCCACGGCCTGACTATCGACGCGTCGGCGCTCGTCGCGCCCATCACCCTGAACGGTCAGGCCGCCAAGCGGGTGTTCGAGGTAGCCCAGGACGCCAACGTCACCCTGCGCGGCCTGACGATCACCAACGGTTACCACGTCCACGAGGGCGGCGGCATCCTGAACCGGGGCAACCTGACGATCAGCGAGTGCACCCTGTCCGGGAACGCGGCCCCCGGGGAAAGCGGGAGGGACGCCTCAGGCGGGGCCATCGCCAACTATGGCAGCCTGATCGTCTCCCAGAGCGAGTTCAGTCTCAACAGGGTGGGGACGCTGTTGCCTCCTCCGTCGCCCCCGTTCGCGGGCCACGGCGCCGCCATCTATAGCGCCGCCGATGCCAGCCTGCTGGTGACCGACAGTACCTTTGCCACGAACTATGCGATCGGTTTCGGGGGAGCGATCCACAGCCTCGGCGCGCTGGACGTCGCCGGCAGCCTGTTCAGCGGGAACAGAGCGATCGAGGGCCGAGGGGGCGCGCTCCACCACGGGGGCACGCAGCCCGGAACGGTGCGCGACAGTACATTTGCCGAGAACGTTGCCCAGCAGATGTCGACCACCGACCGGGCTGCCGGCGCGATCCACAACGCGGGACACCTGACGGTGTCGGACAGTACCTTCTTGGAGAACGTGGCCGCCAACGGGGGCGCGATCGCCAACGCCGCGACGGGGACGCTCTACGTAGCGAACAGCGACCTGACGGGGAACCGAGCGTCTGCATCTGGCGGAGCCATCCTGAACGAGGGCGCGCTAACCGCCGAGGCCTGCGACTTGAGCGGTAACACCGCTCTCCAGGGCGGCGCCGTCGCCGTCGATGTGCAGGATACGGACCTGGACCCGATCGTCGTTACCGGATGCACCCTGGCGACCAACTCGGCAGAGGTGGGTGGCGCCCTGGCACTCGTGGCCGGTTCGCTGGAGGTCATCTCCAGCACCTTTACGGAGAACACGGCGACCAACGGCGGCGCGATCGTCACGGCCCCCTTGACCACGGCCACGGTCGGGGGGAGCGCGTTCATCGCCAACATCGCCACGATGTTCGGCGGCGCGATCGCGAGCGCTGCGTTCGAGACGGAGAACCACATGACGGTAACCAACAGCACGTTCTCCGCCAATACCGCCGGCGACCGCGGCGGCGCGATCGGCGCCGGGGAATCGAGCACGCTGGTGGTGACCCATGCCACCCTGGTGGATAACGCCGCAGACGTCGCCGGCGGCGGCATCGCGGCCGGCGCGGAGTTGGTGCTGGCGAACTCGATCGTGCGCAGCACGGCCGAACAGGGGGGCGGCTGCGTCACCACCGGGGCCGTGATCACCGGCACCAACAACCTGGTGTCGGACCTGACCTGCGGCACGTGGCGGACGGACGACCCGCTCCTCGGCCCCCTGGCCGATAACGGCGGCGCCACGATGACCTACGCGCTCCTGCCGGGTTCGCCCGCGGTGAGCGCGGCCGATACCCTCTCGTGCGCCGCGCTCGACCAGCGGGGCGTGTCGCGCCCCCAGGGGGATGGCTGCGACATCGGCGCGTACGAGGTGGCCGCGCCGACGGCCCGCACCGACCCGGCCGGCGGCGTCGGCACGTCGGGCGCCACGCTATGGGGCGCGGTGCTCCCCGGCGACTGGCCGGCCACCGCGCGGTTCGAGTACGGCGAGACGGCGGGCTACGGCACCGTGGTGGCGGTCGACGGCAACCCGATCACCGGGACGGTCGAGATCCCCGCGTCCCACGCGCTGACCGGCCTGCTGCCCAGCACCACGTACCATTATCGCCTCGTGGCGGAGAACGCCATCGCCACCTTCTGGGGAGGCGACCGGACGTTCACCACCGAGGCGATCCCGCCGACGGTGGAGACCGGCGGGGCCGACGGCATCACCGCGGCAGGGGTCACGCTCCACGGCACGGTGAACGCCCACAACGACGACGCCACGGTGGCGTTCGCGTACGGCCTCACCACGTCCTACGGCGCGACGGTCGCGGCCTCGCAGAGCCCCGTGACGGGCCGGGACGACGAGGTGGTGTCGGCCACCCTGACGGGCCTGTTGCCCAACACCCTCTACCACTATCGGGTGGTGGCCGAGAACAGCGCCGACCAGGCGGTGGGCGCGGACCGCACCTTTACCACGGCCCGGGCGGCGCCCCTGGCGGTGACGGAGGCGGCAGCAGACGTCACCGCCGCGGGGGCCACCCTCCACGGCACGGTGAACGCCCGGAACGACGAGACGGAGGTGTGGTTCGCGTACGGGCCCCGGGGCGGCGCGACGACGACCGCGGCGGCAACGCCCGCCACGACCACGGGCCTCGACGACACGGCGGTGACGCTGACCCTGACGGACCTGGCGCCGGAAACCGAGTACCTCTTCCGGGTGGTGGCCGAGAACTCGGCCGGCACGGCCCACGGGGAGGACGTCGCGTTCACGACCCTCCTGCCCCCGCCGACGGTCACCACCCTGGCGCCGTCGCAGGTGAGCCCGCTGGGGGCCGAGATCCACGCCACGGTGAACGCCCGGGGCCAGGAGGCCGCCGTGGCGTTCGAGTACGGCGAGTCCACGGCCTATGGCCTGAGCGCCGCGGGCACGCCGAGCCCCGTCACCGGGCGAGAGGACGTGCGGGTGACGGCGGTGCTGTGGAACCTCACGCCGGGGGCCACGTACCACTATCGGGCGGTGGCGGCCTACGCCGATGGCGCGGTGTACGGGGAGGACCGGACGTTCACGACCCCCGCGTTCCCGCCGGATCCGGGCCACACGGTGCTCCTGCCGCTCGTGCGGCGGTAGGGGAGTAAGAGGAACGCAGAGGCGCGGAGGAGGACGCAGAGACGCAGAGAAGAGGCGCAGAGGTGTTCGGGGTGCGGCAGCGAGTCTACCGTCACCCCAGTAGGAGGCCGCACTGCGAAAGGGCGGCGCGCGTGGCCTTTACACGGCGCGGCTCTTGGTGCATGATGCGCCAGGCTACGTAACAGCAGGGACGCCACTCCAGCGTACCCCACGCATCACGGAGGCCAAGAAATGTACGCGACCCATCGTTGCCGCATGACAGGATCCCGCGTCTTTGGCCCGCTTCTCCGGATCATGATTCTGCTGGCCCTCGCCGCGCCCATGTGCTCCCCGCCCCCCGTCTATGCGGCCACCTTCACGGTGACCTCTCCCGGCGATTCGGGCGCCGGCACCCTGCGCGAGGCGATCCTCGG
>JAAZBQ010000257.1 GCA_012513725.1 Chloroflexota bacterium | reverse complement strand
CCACAGGAAGAACGGGCGGGTGGGGTCCCGGCGGCGGACGAGGTCCAGGGCCACGTCGGTCGTCCAGCAGGTGGAGTGCAGCTCCTCGGGGAGGTGCCAGGGGCGCGCCGTCCAGCCGTTGGCGTCCACTCCGTGGGAACGCTCGTGGGCGTGGGGCCCCAGCCGCTCCCGGAGCCAGTCCCAATAGTCGTCGACCCCCTCGCGCAGGTCGTGGGGCACCGCCTGGTGAAAGCCGTACAGCTTGCGGCGGGGGTGGAGGTTGCGAAAGCCGACGTTCAGGCAGTGGTATCCGCGATCGGCCAGCACCTGGGCCAGGGTGTTCCGTTCGTGCCACTCGGCGCTCGAGTAGCCGATCAGGCCGCAGTCGTACGAGCCCTTGCCCGAGAGCAGGATCCTCCGGGCGCCGGTCGTCGAGGGGATCTCGCTGTAGGCGTTCGGGAAGTAGAGGCCGCGCTCTACGAGGGCGTCCAGATTGGGCGTCTCTACCAGGGGATGGCCGGCCAGCCCGAGGAAATCCCCACGGTGCTGATCGGTGGTGAACAGGATGACGTTGGGGGCAGTGGTGGTCACGAGGCATCTCCCTCTTCTGGCGGTGCGATGGCGCACGCCCTTTGGGCGGCATCATACCCTGCCGGATGCTCCCGGGCAACGCTTCCGCGGGATCGGCCGCCCCGCGGGGCGCGTGACGGCGGATTCGGGCCACGAGTAGTCCGGGCCAGAACCTCCCCTTCGTGAGACTCGTCCGCCATTCGCGCGATTCGTGATGCCGCGGCCGCGCATCCAGAGGGCCCGCTGCTTTTGACATACCTTGCCGCCGGTGGTAGCATGGCGTCGTTGACGGGTATTCCCGGTCCGGATGATGCCAGACTCCGCCGGCCACTGCCGGCGGAGTTCTTCTACGCCCGCCACGGGCTGGCGGCGTCGGGGGCTGCGTACAGGTGAGCGCAATGGCTGTGGGATCCGCGGAGGCAGAGTACGAGGCCTACGTGCGCAAGCACGAGACCTGGAATTTCGCCACTAACCTGCTGGACCTGACCTTCTTCAATTTCTCCAACTCCTTCATCTTTGGGGCCACCGTTCTGTCGTTGTATGCCGCGCACCTGACGGACTCGGCGGTCCTCGTCGGACTGATCCCGGCGATCCAGCAGGTGGCCCACCATCTGCCGCAGCTCCTCCTGGCCCGCTACGTGGAGACCCTACCCCGCAAGAAACCGCTCCTCCTGCGGATCAGCGTGATGGAGCGCCTGCCGTACCTCTTTGTGGCTCTCTTGGCCCTCCTGTGGCCCGGCGCGCCACGCTGGTTGGCGTACACGGTGTTGGCCCTCAGCCTGGCGCTGGCCACCGGCGCGGGCGGGCTGGGGAGCCCGGCGTGGCAGAACATGCTGGCCAAGGTGATCCGCCCGGAGCGCCGGGGGATCTTTTTCGGCCTCTCCAACGCCACCGGCGGCCTGCTGGGCATCGCCGGGGCGGCCATCTCGCGCCACATCCTGGGGACCCGGGCGTATCCCACGTCGTTCGGCCTCTGCTTCCTGTTGGCCTTTGGCGCCCAGGTCATCTCTTGGGTGGCCCTGGCCGGTAATCGGGAGCCGGCGCGCAAGCCGAGCAAGGTCTCGCTGCCGGCCAAGGAGTACTTTCGCCGGCTGCCGGACGTCCTGCGGGGCAACCCCAACTTTGCCCGCTACCTCGTCGGTCGGGCGCTCATCATCCTGGGCACCATGGCCACCGCGTTCTACGTCATCTATGCTCGGGATGCGTTCGCCGTCGACGACGCCTTTGCCGGCGCCCTGACGATGGTGGCCCTCGGAAGCCAGACCCTGTTTACGCCGCTCCTCGGGGTGCTCGCCGACCGCAAGGGGCACAAGTGGGCCACTGAGGTCTGCACGGCGCTGGGGGTGGGTGCAGCCGCGCTGGCCCTCGTGGCGCCTTCGGCCGCCTGGCTGTACGGCGTATTCGTGCTGATGAACGTCTCCACCGCAGGCCTGATGGTGGCCAATATGAGCATGATCATGACCTTTGCGGCCCCCGACGACCTGCCCACCTACATCGGCCTCTCCAACACGCTGTTGGCCGTGCCTATCCTCGTGGCGCCGGTCCTCGGCGGGTGGATCGTGGACCTGCTCGGTTTCCAAGCCCTGTTCTGGGTGTCGCTGTCGCTGGGCGCGCTGGGGCTGGCCACCATGCGCTGGGCCGTCCAGGAGCCGTCGCCCGTCGGAGTTACCGCTCCCGCCGAGACGTAGGAGCGGGCATCTGCCACGGGCTCCGAGGGTAGAAGGATGACACCGAAAGAAGAGGGGGGAGCGCTCCCCCCTCTTCTTTTCGTTCTCTCAGGCGCGCGTTTGCCCGCGGGCTCCACTCCGTCTCCGGCTACGCGCCGGGGTCCTCGTCGGCGAGCGCCGCGTGCAACAGGCGGTCGTACTCCACAAAACGGGGCGCGTACATCACGTCGGGGTGGCGGGGCCGCGGGAGATCGATCGTAACGTCCCGCTTGATGCGCCCCGGGCGGTTGCTCATGATCAGGACCCGGTCGGAAAGGTAGATGGCCTCGGGGATCGAGTGGGTCACCATCAGCACCGTCTTGCGCTGGTGCTGCCAGATGCGAAGAGTTCCCAGTTCATCCGCTCGCGGGTCAGGGCGTCCAGGGCGCCAAAGGGCTCGTCGAGCAGGAGCAGGTCCGGGTCGTGGACCAGGGCGCGGGCCAGCGCCACCCGCTGGCGCATGCCGCCGGAGAGCTCCCGGGGCAGCGCGCCCTCAAAGCCTTCCAGGCCGACGAGGAGCAGCATCTCCGCGGCGCGCCGGCCGGCCTCCTCCTTGGGCATGCCCTGCACCTCCAGCGGCAGCATGACGTTGCGCAGCGCCGTGCGCCAGGGCATCAGGTTGGCGTGCTGGAACACCAGCCCCACCTTGCTGTGGGGCTCGGTGACCGGGGTGCCGTCCAGAAGCACCTCTCCGCCGGAGGGGGGTACCAGCCCCGCCAGGATGCGCAGCAGCGTCGACTTGCCGCATCCCGAGGGGCCGATGATGGAGACGAACTCGTGGGCCGCCAGGGCGAAACTGGCCTGCTCCAGCGCCTCCAGGGGGTTCTCCGGCGAGGAGAAGGTCATCTGCAGGTCGCGCACCACCAGCACCGGCCTGCCGCCAACCTGCGCCTGCGTCGACGGGCCCAAGGTTATTGCTCCTCGGGGAGAAAGCCGTTCGAGTACAGCGTCTCGGGATCCACCTCGGTGGCCAGGAGGCCCATCTCGTTCAGCAGCGTCACCGAGGCCTCCCAGGCGCGCGGATCGGTGGCGCCGGCGCGCTCCGAGCGCCAGAACTCGATCGACTCGTCGAGCACCGCGCGCTGGAGGACGGCCGTCTCGTCGTCCATCTCTGGGATGGCCCGCCGCGCGATTTCGAACGCCGCATCGGGGTCGGCCAGGGTGTCCTCGAGGCCCCGGAGAAACGCCCGCACCACCGCGCGAACCAGTTCCGGTTCCTCCTCAGCGGTGACGTCGTTGGTGATGATGCCGTTGGAGATCAACGCCGTGTACTCGTCCAGGTAAAAGACGTTGATGTCGTGCCCCGCGGTCCGCAGCTGCACCGGCTCGTTCTGCGCATAGACCACCGCGGCGTCCACCCTGCCCTCCACGAGGCTGGCCACCTGGGTGTAGCCGATGGTCTGCAGGTTGACGGCCTGGGGATCTAGCCCCACCGCCTTGACGAACCCCATCCAGCCGATGTACGACGCGCCAAAGGTCACCGGGATCCCGACGGTCTTGCCCACCAGGTCGTCGATCGTCTCGATCCCCGAGTCGGCCATCGCCACGATGCAGACCGGAAAGCGCCGGTACCAATTCAGGACGTACTGCACGGGCAGCCCCTGGGCTCGGGCCAGGATCACCTGGTCGCCGCTGCCGATGGCGAACTTGATCTGCTCGGCGGCCAGCCGCTCCAGGAGGTCGGTCTCCATGCCGTAATCCAGGGTGATATCGAGTCCCTCCTCGGCGAAATAGCCCCGTTCGAGGGCCACGTACATCGGGGCGAACTGGATGTTGGGCATAAAGCCCATGGCGATGGTCAGCGCCTCGAGCGAGCCGGCGGGTTCATCGCCCGCTCCTGGCGTCGTGGCGCCGCTTGAGGCCGGCGTGGGTGTCACCTGGCAGCCGGTGAGGAGCAGGGCGAGGATCAGCAGGATGGATAGACTGGTACGCATGCGTGCCTCCAACGATGGATCGACGAATCTCTAGCGGCCGTTCTCCGGCCGATTCCAACGCAACAGGACGGACTCGAGCCCTACGACCCCCAGGTAGAGGGTCAGGGCGATGGCCATCAGGGTGAACAGGGCCACGAACATGAGCGGCGTGTCAAAGATGCCGCGGGCCAGGTTCACCAGAAAGCCCAGGCCGCGGTCCGAGCCGACAAACTCACCCACCACCGCGCCGATCACCGACAGGGTGACGCCCACCTTCAGCCCGCCCAGGAGGACGGGCAGCGCGGCAGGCACCTCCAGCATGGTGAACACCTGCCAGCGGCTGGCGCGTAACGAGCGCATCAGGTCCATCAGGCTGGGGTCCACCGAGCGGATGCCGACGATGGTGTTGATGAGCACCGGAAAGAAGAGGGTCAGCGCGCACACGAGGACCTTGGAAAAGGAGCCGGCGCCGAACCAGATCACCAGGAGGGGAGCCAGAGCCACGACGGGGATGGCCTGTGAGGCCACCAGGTAAGGGGAGATGATGCGCTCCAGGAGGCGCGACTTGGCCAGGATGTAACCCAGGACGACCGCCACGCTGAGGCCCAGGGCCAGGCCGGCGAACACCTCCCGGAGGGTGACGAGCGTGTGGGTCACCAGCGTCCCATCCGCGAGGGCCGCGGCAAAGCGGGCGGCGACCCGCCGGGGGGCGGGGAGGATGAAGGGCTGGTACTCGCCCCAGCGGACGACGAGTTCCCACAGGCCCACCGCGAGGACCAGAAGAACGGGAACAAGTAGGTACTCCCAGTGGATGGGGCGTCCGAGCCCCGGCCCCCCGGGAGATGCGCCGCTGTGGCGCCGGATCCCCTGAGTCGTCTGCATAAAAAACACCCCGTGCTTTCCAGCTACGGGGCAGTACGCCACGACCCGACGCGCGCGCTACGCCTTCTCTCATCCGGACTGTACCGTCGGCTCCGGCATCTCACCGGATCTGCCACTAGTGGCTCGCGGGCTCGGCAACCGTTCGCTGCCATACCGCCGGTCGGGAATCGGCCCCCTGTGGGGGACCCTACCCTGCCCCGAAGACTGCTGATTCAACCAGAAAGAGTATAGCCCGGCGGCGCGGGACTGTCAACAACGCCTGCGCGCCGATCGCGGTCCGGGTACGCCGGCGCTCACAGAGCCGCGGGGCGGAGCCGTGTGGCCCCGCCCCGCAAGCGCATGGCATGAGGTAGCGTCTCTACACGTGCTTTTCCGGCTCCTCCCAGAAGTAGGTGGCCGAGTTCGTGCGCGTATAGTTCTCGCCCCGGATCTCATAGTTCACAAAGCCGTTCTTGCAGATGGCGATCACCGGGTTCTGGCCGAGGTAGCACACCTGGGGTACCTCGCGCAGCCAGATCTCCAGGATCCCGTGGAACAGCTCGGTGCGCGTGTCCTCGTCGGGCTCCAGTTTGACCTGATCCCAGATGTCCCAGATGTCCCAGATCCAGTGGCCTTCTGGCGGCTCTTCGCCGTTCGGATCGTTCGGGTTGGCCTTCCACAAGCCCCAGGCGCCGGCCCATGGGCGGTCTGGCATGAGGCCCAGGAACTCCTCGGGCTGGATGATCACCATCTCGTTGCGATCCATGCCCCAGAACCCGACGTTCAGCTCGTTCGCCAAATAGTGCTCCTCGAACAGGGAGCGCTCCACGTACTTGTAGACGGCGTTGAGCCCCACATCCTGCAAGTACTTGGTCACCATCTGGGCGGCGTCCTCGGTCTGGGAGCCCGGCTCCCAGATGCTCTCGATGATGAACTCGACGGGGCCGCTACCGTCCTTCCACATGCGGTAGCCGTTGCCATCGCGCTGATCGTACCCCGCCTGGTCCAGGAGTTCGTTGGCCAGTTCCGGATCGTACTCGGTGTAGGCGTGGAACAACTCGTCCCAGTACTGGGGAGAGGATTCCACCGGCCCGCAGTTGCAGGGGGTGAGCAAGCCATCGTAGACGAGCTCGTTGATCTCATCCCGGTTGACGGCGTGCGAGAGCGCAAGGCGCACCTCACGGGTACCCAGGAACTCCCGCTGCTTGGGGTCCTTGGCGGCCAGGTTCGTGTTCAGGCCCACCGCGCCGCGGCTCTTGGCCATCAACACGGTGTAATCCCCTTCGGCCTCGTTCTCTTTGAACAGGGTATAGTTGGCCAGGTCTACGTGTCGCAGCTGCTTGTCGATCTCCCCGCTGATGATCCACATGTTGAACACATCCGGGGTATCGAACAGCCGGTGGGTGACGTGGTCGATGTAGGGCAGTTGCTGGCCCGTCTCGTCCACCCCCATATAGTAGGCGTTGCGCTCCATGATAAAGAGCTGCTCAGACAGGGCGTTCGCCGCCTTCCACACATTGACTACCGGCTTGTCGGGGTTCATGTACCACGCGTAGCGGTCGAGGTAGTAGGCAGACCAGGAGTCAAAGCCGGCCTCGGTGGCCGCGTCCTGCAGGGCCTCGGGATCCGGCGTCGTATCGATGTGGAACTGCTGCATGTACTCGGGCACCCACATCTCGTTCCCGGCCAGAGTGTAGATGAATAGCGGGTTCGGATGGGCGAACTTGAGGACCACCGTCCAGTCGTCCGGCGTCTCCACCTCCATCACGACGGCTTCGTCCCCTGATCCGGTCTTGTACGCGGTGCTCACCGCCGGCGTGATGTCGGTGTTCGTGAGGTGATAGTCGTACCACCACCGGAAGCACCCCGAGTTAAAGGGGCTGCCATCGGACCACTTGCCGCCCTTGCGCAGGGTGATGGTCCACTCGGAGGCGTCGTCATTGTAGGACCAGGCCTCGGCCAGTTCGGGCCGTAGGGCCTGCTCGGGGGTCCAGAGGGCCAAGCGACGGGCGCCCAACATGTTCGGACCCACGCGGTCGGAGACGCCCTTGAAGCCGCGGCGCCACGATCCGCCGTACTTGCCGATGGCTTGCACCACGGGCTCGATGGCGGGATTCTCGGGCAGTCGCTCCTCGATGGGCGGGAGGAGGCCCTGCTCGACGAGCTCGGCGAGCATGGGGGCTTCGCTGTAGCGGCCGGTCTCGACGGCTGCCGGAGCATCTCCGGTCGGCTCGGTTGGTT
>JAAZBQ010000256.1 GCA_012513725.1 Chloroflexota bacterium | reverse complement strand
TGGTAGGATCGCGGGGATGCCGGTAGCCACAGGGGAGGTGCCATGGGAGCGCAGGCCGTTCGTCCGCTGCAGATCGCCATCCTCGGCGCGGGAACCATCGGTACCATCCATGGCCTCGCCAGCCTGGAGACCGACGCCGTCCGGGTGCACAGCGTCTGGAACCGCACCCCCGCCGGCGCCCGAGGGCTGGCCGAGCGCGTCGGCGCCCGGGCGGTGGAGGACCTCGACACCGCGCTGTCTTCGCCGGAGGTCGACGCGGTCCTGGTGGCCACGCCCACCCACCTCCACGCGGAGCACGCCCTGGCGGCGATCGCGGCGGGCAAGCACGTCCTCTGCGAAAAGCCCTTGACCCGGGACGTGCCCACGGTCGAGGGCGTGGTCGGCGCGGCGGACCGGGCCGGCGTGCGCCTTCTGGTCGGCCACGTGGTGCGCTTCTTTCCCGAGTACGTCCGCCTCCGGGACGCCGTGCGGGGCGGCGAGGTCGGCGAGCCCGCCATGGTGCGCCTATCGCGCATGGCGTCCTTTCCCCGGGGCTCGGGCGATTGGCACGCCGACGTGGCCCGCAGCGGCGGCGTGGTCCTAGATATGGCCATCCACGACCTGGACTGGCTCCTGTGGACCCTGGGCCCCGCCGAGCGCGTCTACGCCCGGGGCATCCACGCACAGACGCCGCACCTGCTGGACTATGCCCTGATCACCGTGCGGATGGCCTCGGGCGCCATCGCCCACGTGGAGGCCTCCTGGGCCGAGCCGGAGGGGTTCCGGGTCTGCGGCGAGGTGGCCGGCGACCGGGGCCTACTGACCTTTGACAGCGCCGAAACGACCGCCTACGCGCTGGACCTCCGCGAGCCGCCCGATGCTCCGCCCGGCGTGAACGTGCCGACGTCGTACACCGCCCGCAGCCCCTACGTCCTGCAGCTGGAGCACTGGGCCGGGGTCATCCGCGGGGAGGAGGCGCCGATCTGCACGCCGGGGGACGCCCTGGCGTCCCTGCGCCTGGCCACCGCGGCGCTGGAATCGGCCGAGCGCGGCCAGGCAGTGACGTTGTAGGCAGAGTCTGGGGGCGTCGGCGCTCATCTACCACGGATGTCACGGATAGACGGATGGAACGGACAAGAGCAAGGAGAAGGGGCGGCTGTCCATGGCGTGGGCGCACGATGCATCCTTCTCTCCTGAGGCAGTTGCGCCCGAGGGGAACCGGCGCCACGCGTGACGACTCCCCATCCGTTCCATCCGCCTATCCGTGACATCCGTGGTAGGTGCCCGTTCCTGCGGCCCCATGCACGTACCCTGAAGGAGGGACGCGATGCGCATTGGAGTCTGGAGCCTGGCCCACCTGCACGCCTACTCGTACATCGCCGCCCTTTCGGCGCGCGCGGATGTCGAGTTTGTGGGGATCGCCGACGACGAGCCGGAGCGCGGCGCCCGGGTCGCAAGGGAGCGTGGGATTCGCTTCTTCCCCGAGGCCGACGATCTCCTGGCCGCGGCCGACGCGGTGGTGATCACGTCGGCGAACGCCGACCACCGGGCGATGGCGCTGCGGGCGGCGGAGCGGGGGGTCTCGGTGCTCCTGGAAAAGCCGATCGCCACGACACTGGCCGACGCCCAGGCGATCGTGGCGGCCTTTGCGGGGGGACCGACGCTGGCCATCGCTTTTCCCACCCCCTTTAGCCCGGCGTTCGAGGCGCTGCAGGCCGACGCGCGGGCCGGCGCCCTGGGCCGCATCCTGGCCGTGCGCACGACCAACCGCGGCACCATGCCCGGCGGTTTCTTCATCGAGACCGAGCGCTCGGGTGGCGGCGCGGTGATCGACCACACCGTCCACGTCGCCGATCTCCTGCGGCGGCTGACCGGCTCCGAGTACGAGCGGGTGTACGCCGAGGTAGGGCACGGGCTCTTTCACGAGGCGTGGGACGACAGCGGGCTCCTGACGCTGGAGATGACCGACGGCGCCTTTGCCACGCTGGACTGTTCGTGGAGCCGGCCCCAGTCGTTCCCGACCTGGGGCGACGTGACGCTGCGGGTGATTGGCGAGCGGGGCAACGCCAGCGCGGACCTCTTTGGGCAGCGGATCGTGCGCTATCCGGCGGAGGAGGCCCCGCCCCGCTGGGAGCCGTGGGGTAGCGACCTGGACGCGCTGATGATCGAGGATTTCATCGCCGCCGTGCGGGAGGGGCGCCGGCCCCGGAGCGACGGGATCGACGGGCTGCGTGCGCTGGAGGTGGCACTGGCCGCGTACCGCTCCGCCGAGGTGGGCCAGCCGGTGCGCATCGCGGACCTGTGCCAGGGGGCGTGAGCATCGGCGAAGGCGCATCTACCACAGATGGCACGGATAGACGGATGGAACGGATCGAAGAGGATGCCGTATCGGGGATGTGGGCTCCTGGCCGGTCCGCGAGGTGAGGTAGGCCTTGCTCGCCGTGCTGCACGG
>JAAZBQ010000255.1 GCA_012513725.1 Chloroflexota bacterium | reverse complement strand
TACATCGGGATCTCGGGCGAGCAGCCGGCGCTGATCATCATGAACAAGAACCTGAAGAACCTGCCGATCGACTACCACATGCCCTGGTCGAACCCGATCCAGCACGATGGGTTCATCCAGTTGCAGACATTCTTCTACGAGGAATAGCCCGCGGCAGGAATCCGCACGGAACAGCCGAAAGGGGTGGCCTGTGCCACCCCTTTCGCTGCACCGCACCTGTGAGGGCAGCGAGGCTTGACGCCATCTACGCCGTGGCCTATGATCGCAACCGTCCGACGGGGCGGGTGATGTGTCCTGATAGCGCGTCGAACGATTGGACCTTACCCGTACTTGTTCAGGTCCGCACAGGAGGCACGATGAACGCATTGACCCGTAGGGAGTTCCTGCGTACGTCTGCACTCATCTCGGCTGCCACAATCGCGGCGGCGTGCACGCCGGGGACCCCCGGCCCACAGCCCGCGAATGCCGTCCCCACCCAGGCCCCAGCCGCCCAGCCGCCTACCCAGCTTGCTCCGCCGACTGCCGAGGCCACCGCGCCAGAGCCCGCGGCTGCCGCTCCCGCGTACCGCTTTGGCGAGGCGCCGATGCTCGCCGAGCGCGTCGCCGCAGGCGAGTTGCCGCCCGTGGATGATCGCCTCCCCCTGGAGCCCTGCGTGCTGGCCAACATGGACGGCACCATCGGCAAGTACGGCGGCACCATCCGTCGGGGGATGACCGGTCTCGCCGATAGCGCCGCCGCCACCAAGATGGTGCACGAGTCGCTCCTGTTCTACGATCCGGATCTGAACATCGTCCCCCGCGTTGCCTCCTCCTGGGAGACGAGCGAGGATGGCAGTGAGTTCACCTTTCACCTGCGCGAGGGGATGCGCTGGTCGGATGGGGAGCCCTTTGACGCAGAGTCCATCCGGTACTGGTACGACATGGAGCTCACTAACGAGACCCTCACGCCGGCCATCAACGCCCGTTGGAAGGCGGGCGGTGCCCTGATGGAGCTCGCCTATCCGGATGCCTATACGGTGACCGTCCGCTTTGCCGACGCCAATCCGCTCTTTGTCTACACCGCGTCGCAGTACGCCGTGTGGAGCCCGGGGCAGTACCTGGCGCAGTTCCACGGCGACCTCGTCGAGGACGTGGACGCGCTGATGGCCACCGTCACCGAGGCCGGCTTTGACACGTGGGACCAGTACTACTGGGACCGGGCGACGTCCTTTGTCAATCCCGATCTGCCGCAACTCGGCTCTTGGATCAGCAAGACGACGATGGCAGATGAGCTCTATGTGATGGAGCGCAACCCGTACTGCTTTCAGGTGGATCCCGAGGGCCAGCAGCTGCCCTACATCGACCGGATGCATCACCGCCGCTTCGACACGCCGGACGTGTTCAACCTGTGGATCCTGAACGGCGAGATCGACTTTCAGCACCGGCACGTGGCGCTGGCCAACTATACCCTGTTCCGTGAGGGCGCAGAGGCGGGCGAGTACCACATCGAGTTTGGCTCGAACGACATGACCATGGTCTTCTTTATGAACCAGACCTGCCCGAACGCCAGCCTGCGAGCGTTCTTCCAGAATCGCGACGTGCGCATCGCGCTGTCCCACGCCATCGATCGCGACCTGATCAACGATCTGGTGTACGACGGGCTGGGCACGCCTCGGCAGTACAGCCCGTCGGAGGCCTCGCCCCAGTTCTGCGAGGCGCTCTCCAACGCGTACCTCGAGTACGACCCCGATCTGGCAAACGAGATGCTCGATGCGGCCGGGTACGCCGAGCGCAGCCCGGACGGCTTCCGCGTGCATCCGGATGGCAGCGGCGAGGAGGTGTCGTTCATCCTCGAGTCGTTCCAGCCCAACTACTCGGATGTCTATGAGATCGTGACCCAGCAGTTGGCCGCCGTTGGCATCAAGGTGACCTACAGCCTCGTCGAGCGGTCGCTGAACTATGAGCACGTAGCGGCGAACACGCTGGAATCGGGGCTTTCCGACACCAGCCGCGCAGTGCTCCCGCTGGCCGACCCGGCGTTCTTCCTGAACATCTCGGGCCACAAGCACTTTGGCATCGCCTGGTGCCACTACTATCTGGATCCTACACAGACGACGGCCGAGGCGCCGCCCGAGGGGCACTATCTCTACCGCATGTGGGACCTGTGGGACGAGATCCGGCGCACCGCCGACCTGGATCGGCAGAACGCCATGTTCCGCGAGATCCTGGACATCTGGATCGAGGAGCTGCCCATGATCGGCATCCTCGGCGAGTTCCCCGAGCCGTTCATCGTGCGCAACGGGCTGCACGCTTTTCCATCCGGCTTTCGGATGGCGCTGAGCAACACGCTCCAGCACGAGGGGCTCATCCCCTCACAGACGTACTACTGGGACGAGCCCGAGCAGCACGCCTAGCACGGACCGCCGGTTCGCCGCGACGCCAGGGGTGTCTGCGCATCGCGGCGTGGGGCGCCCCGTCGGGCGCCCTTTACGCAGCCCACAGGGCACGCACTGGTCCTGCGGGCTACAATGGTGCCAGTGACCCCGCAGGACACTATGAGGAGCGATGGTGGCGGACTCTGAGCGTGGACCGCTCCTGTACAGCAACCCCCTGGCAACCGAGGACGATCTGGCGGGGTTCCGACTGGAGGGCCAGGCGATCCTGACCTTCCCCGAGGGGCGGCTGCGCATGCGCAATGCGCTGGATCCCGCCCTGGGGCAGGCCTCGAACTTTGTCCTCTGGTGCCCGGAAGAGTTCCCGGCCGACGTCTCCATCTCCTGGGATTTCTACCCCGTGGAGGAGCCGGGTCTCTGTATGTTCTTCTTTGCCACACGCGGTTGCGGCGGCGAGGACCTGTTCGCTCCGGCGTTGACGCCGCGCCAGGGCGTCTACTCGCAGTACCACCACGGCGATATCGACGGGTTCCACGTGTCGTACTATCGGCGGCGCACGGCCGAGACGCGGGGGTTCCACATCTGCAACCTGCGCAAGTCGTACGGCTTTTACCTCGTTGCCCAGGGGGCCGACCCGCTGCCCGACGTTGCCGACGCGACGCCGCCCTATCGCATGCGGGTGGACAAGGCCGGCGCCGCGGTTCGCCTGGCCATCAACGACCTGCCGATCCTGGAATACGTCGATGACGGGGTGACCCACGGGCCGCTACTGGGCGGGGGCAAGGTGGGCCTGCGGCAGATGGCGCCCTTTGTCGGCGAGTACGCCAATCTCACGGTGTATGGGTTGCGGGGCATCCAGTGACGGTGTGACGCGGAGGGAAGAGATGCGTATCCGGCGGGTGTGCAACGGGCGGGGGAGGCGCTACTATGCCTGGCGCGGGGCGTACCGGCCCGCGCCCGAGGCTGTCCCCGCCGGCGATGCGCCCGCACAGCCGGCGCCCTGTGCCCCCGACACGTCGCCGAACCCCAGAGGAGAAGCCATGGTCTTTGTGAACGACACGCAGGAATCCTTTGCCGACAATGTGGAAAAGTACCGGGTGCAGCCCGGGGCCTGTGTCACCCTGGCGAATTACGATCCGCGAGATACCGGCCCGCTACGCAAAAAGCAGGCCAAGAGTCTACTCAAGACGCTGGGTAAACGGCTGAACACCCTGCAGGAACTCCTCTACGCCACGGAGGAACACGCCCTGCTGGTCGTCCTCCAGGGGATGGACTGTAGCGGGAAGGACGGGGTGATCAAGCGGGTGATCAGCGCGATGAACCCCCAGGGCTTTCAGGTCACGTCCTTCAAGGTGCCCACCCCGGAGGAGCTGGCCCACGACTTTTTGTGGCGCGTGCACCGGCGGACGCCCCGCCGGGGCATGGTCGGTGTGTTCAACCGCTCGCACTATGAGGACGTGCTCGTGGGGCGGGTGGAGAATCTGGTGCCCGAGAGCCGCTGGCGCAAGCGCTATGGCGCCATCCGCGATTTCGAGCGCATCCTGGCCGAGGATGGCGTTCAGGTGGTCAAGTTCTTCCTGTACATCTCTCCCGAGGAGCAAAAGGAGCGCCTCGAGGACCGCCTGGCGGACTCGACGGAGCACTGGAAGTTCCGCGCCGGCGACCTGGATACCCGCGAGCAGTGGGACGCCTACATGTCGGCTTTCGAGGCGGCGTTCGAAGAGTGCTCGACGGAGCAGGCCCCCTGGTACGTGGTGCCGGCTGACAAAAAGTGGTACCGTGATGCCGTGGTGGCGCAGGTGTTGGCCAACCGCCTGGACGGCCTGGGCATGGAGTGGCCGGCGCTGGACCCGGCGCACGCCGACCTCGCCGTCGAGTAGCGGGCAGACGGCCGCCGGCGATGGACTCGCCCCAGCGCATGATCACCTGGCGGCGGGTTCGCCGTCGGGGTGCAGCGCCAGCCGCCGGCAGAGGCCGGCGTACACGGCTTCCAGTTGGGGGACGATCGCGCGCCAGTCGTGGCGGTTGGCGACGAACTCGCGCCCCGCGGTCGCCAGTCTGGACGCCGCCTCCCGATCCTGCCAGAGATCCACGACGGCTTGGGCCGTCTCCGCGGCGCTATCAGCGACCCGCGCATGGATCCCGTCGCATAGGGCAATCCCCTCGGCGCCCATGCTGGTGGTCACCAGCGGCAAGCCCGCCGCCAGTGCCTGGAGCACCTTGAGCCGGGTGCCGCCCCCCATTCGAAACGGCGCGATGTACACGTCGGCCGCGGCAAAGTAGGGCATGACGTCGGGGACATAGCCGGTGACGGTTACCGACGGGTCGCCCTCTAGGGCCTGCAGCCTCTGGTGCGGGCTCTTGCCGACGACGTACAGGTGCGCCTCGGGCTCTGCGGCCAGGATGGCCTGCCAGGCCCGGGCGTGGAACCACAGGACGGCGTCGACGTTCGGGCGGTAATCCATCTTGCCGGTAAAGAGCACCGCCGGGTGCGCGAGGGGCGTGGCAGGTGCTCGCGGCTGGCGGTACTCGTCCGTGTCCAGCCCGTTGGGGATGACCACCGGGTTCAACGACGGCATGGGGCGCCGCAGGGCGATGCCGTCCTCTTCGCTGACGACGATCACCGCGTCCGCCAGGCGACACACCCGCCGTTCCAGCGCCAGAAGGCGCCGCCACTGGGCGATCGAATAGAGCGCCCACGGCCAGCGCGCCGGCCGGCCGAGATCGGTCGTCACCGCCCGGCGCTGCAAGAGGTATTCGACGTTGTGGTCGTCAAAGACGATCCTGGGCCGCTCCTCCCCGAACCACTCGGCGATCTGCAGCGCATAGGGCGCCATCTCGATCCCCTCCACCTGCACGATGTCGTACTGCTCCTCGCGCAGGAGGGCGTGCAGCGCCTCGCGGAACGCCGGCGACCGCAGACGATGGGCCATGTCGGGATCGCTGGTGGTCAGCAGGGTGCGCAGCCGGTCCTGAGAGGAGCGCTCGGGGACGGGCACCGAGACGATGCGGTGGCACAGGCCGGCCAGCGGGTCATCCCCCGGCAAGGGGTCGCTGGCAAAGGTGAGCAGCGTGACGGCGTGGCGCTCGGCGATGCCTCGCACCAGCCCATAGTTCCGCAGTGCGGTGCCCTGCTCGGGCGGGTAGGGGTACTGTGGGGTTAGGAACAGCACACGGTGGCCGCGGCCCTCGGCGTCCGCGCTGCCTCCATCGGCAGGTTGATCAGGGCACACTCACCATTCCTCCGGCGCGCTAGGCAAGGCTGTGGTATAGGGCCAGCGTCTCGCGGGCTGCCTTGTCCCACGAGAACAGCGCTGCGCGCTTGAGCCCCTTTTGCGATAGCGTGCAGCGCAACTCCCTGTCGTCCAGCATTCGCCACATCGCTACGGTCAGGGCGTCGACGTCGGAGGGATCCACCAGGAGCCCCGCGTCGGAGACGATCTCGGGCAGCGACGAGACGTTGGACACGATCACCGGGGTGCCGCAAGCCATGGCCTCCAGCGGGGTCAGGCCAAAGCCCTCGTAGATGGAGGGCGCCACCAGCGCTTCGGCGGCGTTATAGAGCCACAGGAGCTCCTTGGTCGTGACGCGCCCTAAAAAGAGCACCTGATCCTCGAGCCCCAAGCGGGTGGTGAGCTCGAATATCTCGTCAAAGAGCCAGCCCTTTTCGCCGGCGAGCACCAGTCGGGCGTCGACGCCATAATCATCCACCAGCTGGCGGTAGGCGCGGAGCAGCACGGGCACGTTCTTGCGCGGCTCGATGGTGCTGACGAACAGCAGGTAGCGGCCCTGGATGCCAAACCGCCCCTGAAGCCGGTGTACGAGATCCTCGCGGGGAATCGGGCGGAACAGGAGGCTGGCCGCCTCATAGATCACGTGGATCTTGTCCTCCGGCGCGCCGAGGAGCTGCATGAGGTCCTTTTTCGTCGCGTGCGACACGGCGATCACCGCATCGGCACGCTGGACGGCATGGTCGATCTGACCGTAATAGCGCGCCGATTCCTTGGTCAGAAAATGGGGGAACATCAAAAAGACGAGATCGTGAACGGTGATGACGCTCCGGACGCGCGCCCGAAAGGGTGGAATAAAGTCGGGACTGTGCAGCAGGTCCAGCCGCATGGCGGCCACCTCAAGGGGGAGGAAGTACTGCTCCAGCCGATGATGGCTGGGGGTGCAGACATGGCGGGACTCGAACCGCTCGTGTTCGATAATGGGCTCGCGAGCCCTCCAGCCCTCGAGGATGACAAAATCGTCTTGTAACTCTAGCCGCGACAGCGCTTCGACCAACTGGACGGTGTACTGGCTGATACCCGCTCGGCGATAGTACGTGAGCCGGGCATCGATGCCGATCCGCATGGGGTTCGCATCCTTTCGCGCGGTGCCAGGCTGACGGGCAAAACGCTACCCCCCGCCCGCCGCACCCTGGCGACCGATCAGGGGGCCACATCGCGTCCCGCACGTCACGAATAATAACAT
>JAAZBQ010000254.1 GCA_012513725.1 Chloroflexota bacterium | reverse complement strand
TCTACCACTGAGCTACGCCGCCGCAAGAAAAAGTAGCGGGGCCAGGATTCGAACCTGGGACCTTTGGGTTATGAGCCCAACGAGCTGCCGCTGCTCCACCCCGCATCAACAGGGAGTATTATAGCCCATTATTGGGGAGTGTCAAATCCCCAAATCAGGCGTTGCCACGCTTCCCAGTGGGCATTCCTGAAAAAGCCCTCGTTGGCCCGCACTGGCGCGCGCGAGGGGCCGTCGGACGTCCCCTCCCCCGCCGGGCCGATGGTCTCCGGCTCGGGCGCCGCGGGCACGGGGATGACGCTGACCACGCCCTCGGGCACCAGGCCCATGTCACGCAGGCGCTCGTCCACCCAGGCGTAGGTCTGCCGGCGGTCCAGCTCGGCCTGCAGCTCCTCACGCTCGCGCTCCAGGTCCTGGATCTCCACTTGCAGCCGATCGCGCCAGGCGCGCAGGCGGTAGGCGTCCAGCGCCTTGCTGGTGAACGCCACCACAAAGAGGAGCGCCAACGTGGACCCCACGACGGCGACGACTCGCGTGCTGGTGATGCGGTAGGTTCTCGCGCTGCCCATGGTCCTCCTCCGCCGCATCCTAGCCGGTAGCGGGCCACAAGTCAATCACAACGGTCCTTCTGCTGCCCAAGTCGTTGTGACGAACGGCGCAGGATGATATAATGGAGCCGTTCCGCTGGGCCACGTGCCACCGCCACCCAGCCACGTTGCCGCACAAGGAGATCATCATGGCTCACCGGGTCCTCGTTGTGGACGACGACGTCGCCGTCGCCGAAACGATCCAGCGCACCCTCACGATGGCCGGACACGACGCCCAGGTGGCCTATCGCGGCGCCGACGCCCTGCTCGCCGCCCGGCAGCAGCGGCCCGAGATCGTCGTGCTGGACATCATGATGCCCGGGATGTCGGGCATCGAGGTGTGCCGGCACATGCGGGCCAACCCCGAACTGTGCTCGGTGCCGATCCTGTTCCTCACCGCCCGGGGAGAGATCGCCGACAAGATTGAGGGCTTTGAGGCCGGCGCCGACGATTACCTCACCAAGCCGTTTGACCTCCGCGAGCTGGACCTCCGCGTCAAGGCGCTCTTGCGGCGCTCCCTGGCCGCCGATGACGCGCCGTACGCTGACCGGATCGAGCTGGGCGACCTGACCCTCAACCGCGGCACCTATGAACTCACGACGTGCGACCGCACGGTGCTCCTCACCCCGGTAGAGTATGAGCTCTTTGAGTTCCTCATGACCCACCCGAACAAGGTGTTCTCGGCCGATCAGCTCCTGCAAGAGGTCTGGGAGTACCCTCCCGGCACGGGCATGCCCGACCTGGTGCGCGTCCACGTCAAGAACATCCGCGACAAGGTGGAGCCCGAGCCTCGCAACCCGATCTATGTGCGCAACGTCCTGCGCCGCGGGTACATGGTGGTCGGAACCGCCGACCAGTAGCCCGCCGGCGCCCCTTGGGTGGCCGACGCCCCAACCGCCATCGCCACACGCACCTGGGGGAGATGCATGCCGAACGAGAGAATCCTGGTGGCCGAAGACGAGCGCGACCTGCGCCGCATGTGCATGCGGGCCCTGGAGATGGCCGGCTTTGAGACCGTCGGCGTTGCCGATGGCCGCGAGGCCATCGCCCTCGCCCAGCAGGAGCGCTTTGATGCCCTGGTCACCGACATCAAGATGCCCGACGTCGGGGGCCTGGAGGCCTACGAGCAGATCCACCGGACCTGCCCCGACCTCGCCTCGGTGGTGATGACCGGGTTCGGCACCCTGGAGACGGCGATCGAGGCGATCCGCCTGGGCGTGTACGAGTTCGTCCTCAAGCCCTTCCGGCCCGATGAGCTGACCTCGGCGGTCGAGCGCGCGCTGGCCCGCAAGCGGATGGAAAAAGAGAACGCGCGCCTGAATGCGCTGATCCCCCTGTTCGACCTCAGCAGGACCTTTATGAGCTCCGTCGACCTGGACACGGTGCCGATGCAGGTGGTGCGCATCGCCCGGGAGCAGTTGGCGGCCGACACCGCGTCGCTCATGCTCCTGGAGGACGGGCAGTGTCTGCGCATCCACTCCACCGAGGGCGCGTTCGTCGACTGCCCCGATGGGCCGGGGCCGCGGGTCGGCGAGGGCACCGCGGGCCGCGCCGTCCGCGACCACGCTCCCGTCACGGTGCAGGGCGACCTCACCGGCGACCCCTGGGCCCTGCGGACCTTTGGCGCCGACCAGGTCTCCAGCGCCGCGTCGGTGCCCCTCCTGCACCAGGACAAGGTCCTGGGGGTGCTGAACGTGGCGCGGGTGGCGGCTGCGCCGTCCCTCTCCGAGGTCGACGTCGAGCTCCTGGCGTTGTTGGGCAGCCAGGCGGCGG
>JAAZBQ010000253.1 GCA_012513725.1 Chloroflexota bacterium | reverse complement strand
TGGAGCCCCGCCCCCGCGGCGTGCCGACCGCGGCGCCACAGGGGCTGGGAGTGGCCTAGATGCCCGAGCTCCCGGAGGTGGAGACGATCGCCCGCGATCTGCAGCACGCCCTGGTGGGCGATACGATTGCGGCGGTGGAGGTCTACTGGCCCCAGATCGTGGCCACGCCCACCCCGGAGGAGTTTGCTGCGCGCCTGGTGGGCCAGACGGTGCAGGGCGTGGTCCGCCGGGGCAAGTTCCTCGTCTTGCGCCTCACGGAGGGCACCCTCATCCTGCACCTGCGGATGACCGGGCAACTCCTGTGGGACCCCGACGGCCGCCGACCCCTTCCGGCTGTGCGAGGGCCATCGCCCGATAGCACGCCGGCCGCCGGCGCCCCGGCCGCATGCGCCGATCCCCACGTGCACCTGGTGTTACGCATGCGCTCGGGCGCCACGCTCTGCTACCGCGATGTGCGCAAGTTCGGGCGGTTCTATCTCGTCGCCGACCCGCAGGCCGTCCTCGGCCGCCTGGGCCCGGAGCCCCTCGACGAGGCGCTTACCCCCCAGCGCCTGCACGAACGGCTTGTCGGGCGTCGCCGCCGGCTGAAGGACCTCCTGCTGGATCAGGCGTTCCTCGCCGGGCTGGGCAACATCTATGTCGACGAGGCGCTGTGGGAGGCGCGGCTCTCGCCGCGGCGGGTGGCGAGCACCCTCCGCCGAGAAGAGTCCGAGCGGCTCCACGCGGCGCTGCGGACCGTCCTCTCCCGGGCGATCGACGCGCGGGGGACGACGTTCAGCGACTATCGCGACGCTCGCGATCGGCCCGGCGAGAACCAGCGCTACCTGGCGGTCTATGGCCGGCGGGGGCAGCCCTGCCCGCGCTGCGGCACGCCGGTGGAGCGAGACGTGGTGGCCGGCCGCGGCACCCACTATTGCCCCTGCTGTCAGGCGGAGCCTGCCGCACCCAAGGAGACCCCGGATGGCTGACGAACCGACGACCCTCGCCCGCCTGGCCGCCGCGCTGGCGGCTCTTCGGGAGGCCCGCGGGGCGCAGGATGCCGACGCGCCGGCCCTCTCCCTTGGCGAGGCGCGCGCCCTGGCCGCCGAGTATGGCTGCTCGCTGCGCACCGTGGAGGAGCAGGCGCTCCTGGCGGGGTTGGCGCCCACGCGCTATGCGCGGAACCTGGGGACCACCGGGCTGCGCGGCCAAGTGCGCCTTCTCCGCGCCTGCGTGGCGGTGGTGGGCTGTGGGGGGCTGGGCGGCTGGATCGTCGAGGCGCTGGCCCGTATGGGCGTGGGTCGGCTGGAGCTCATCGACGGCGATTGCTTCGAGGAGAGCAACCTGAACCGCCAGATGGGGTGCACGGAGGCGAACCTGGGGCGACCCAAGGCCGCCTGCCTGGCCGAGCGCGTGCGCGCGGTGAACGGCGCGGTCGAGGTCACCGCGCACCGCGTGCGCCTCGGCGCCGAGAATGCCGCCGCGCTCCTGGACGGCGCCGACGTGGTGGTCGACGCCCTGGACACGCTCCCCGACCGACTGACGCTGGCCCGGGCAGTGGCCGCGTTGGGCCTTCCGCTGGTGCACGGGGCCATCGGCGGCTACACCGGGCAGGTGATGACCATCCTCCCAGGAGACGCGGGGCTCGCGGCGCTCTACTCGGAGGAGGCAAGCCCCGCGCGGGGCGTCGAGGTCGACTTGGGCAACCCGGCTGCCACGCCGATGATGGTCGCGGCCTGGCAGGCCCAGGAGGTCGTCAAGCTGCTCCTCGGCGAGGGGGAGCCGATTCGCAACCGCCTCCTGGTGCTGGATGCCGAGTACGGGGAGGTGACCGAAATCCGCCTCTCCTGAGGGGGCCCCAGCATCCCCTGCGAGTTCACGTGCGGTCGATCAGCGTCCACCGTTGCGAGCATGATTGGAGCGCGACCTTGAGCACCGACTCCCCACGCATTCTGCTGGCCGACGATAACGAGCAACTCTTGCACGTCTTGCGTAGTAGTCTGGAGCAAGAAGGGTATGCTGTCGCAGTTGCCTCCGATGGCGACGAGGCGCTCGGCCGCGCCGCAACCTGGCTGCCCGACGTCGTCCTCCTGGACGCGGTGATGCCGAACCTCGATGGGTGGGCGGCGTGCCAGCGGTTGCGCGAGGTCTGCGGCGCATCGATCATCTTTCTCAGCGCCCTGCGCGCCGATAGCGACGTGGTGCGGGGCCTCACGTTGGGCGCGGATGACTATCTCACCAAGCCGTTCAGCCTCGCAGTGCTCAAGGCCCGCATCGATATCCAGCTGCGGCGGCGCGGACCGGGCGCGGGCAGCGTCGCCCCCATCTACCGCGACGAGGTCCTCGAGATCGACCTGGAGCACCAGCGCGTCTACAAGCGGGGCGTCGTCGTGCCGCTGAGCCGCAAGGAGTTCCGGCTCCTCACCTGCTTGGTGCGCCACCGGGATTCGGTCATGCCCCACGAGCAGCTCCTGGCAGAGGTGTGGGGGGCGGGATACGAGGGGGAAAAGGGCTATCTGGCCCTCTACATCCGTTACCTCCGGCAAAAGATCGAGGACGACCCGACCCATCCCACCTACATCCGCACGTTTTACCGCAGGGGGTATGCCTTTTGCAGCCAAGAGGGCTGCCGGGGGCGCTAGGCCCCGGGGCAGGGTGGGCCCCTCCCCACCCATCGCCGCCCGGGAGATGGCCTGCCGTGCGACGGGGCCGCGATGGACCTTCCGAGGGCCGTCCCTGATCCGGGCCGTACGTCCCCCTCCGCGTCGGGCGCTCATCCGCCGGGCACGCACCAGCCCCCGTTTCCGGGCGTCCGGGCGTTTCATTAACCGGATCGTAATGACGAATTGACCTCCGTTATACTTGGTAGTGGTATCCTTGTTCCAGGTTGGCCAGATCATATCTCGCATTCATAACGGCTGCGCCGGCGTATTGGGGGGATACCGCAGATGGTTGTGCATGTTTCCGTTCTCCCGCTCGACGGGCTGGAAGCCACGGAGACTTGTGCCCTGCTCCGTAGGGAGGGGTACAGAGTCTCCACGTTCTCCAGCTTGGAAGAGTTGCTGGATCGCCGTAGGACCACGGATATCGATCTGGTGCTGCTCGTGGGCGCCAGCGGCGAAGGAGAGGCCCTGGCCGCCGAGACGGAGGAGGGCATCCGCGCCATCAGTGAGGTGGGCCTCCCCCTCGCGGTACTGGCGCCCGTCGCCGACGAGGCGTTCGTCATCCGCGCCCTGCGCCTGGGCGCCGATGCCTGCGTGTGTGAGCCGCTCGGAGACGCCGAACTCCTCGCCAGGCTCGAGGCGCAGATTCGTCGGCACTGGTGCTGGGGCGCTTCCCGCCGCCGGGCGGAGTCCGAGGAGATCGTCATCGACGCCATCTCCTGTGCTGCCATCGTGGCAGGGCGAGAGGTGCGCCTGACCCCCACCGAGTACCGCCTCCTCAGCCGGCTCGCCGAGAGCGACGGCGACGTGGTCCCCAGCGACGAACTGTGTAACCATATCTGGGGACTCGATACCTCCGCCAGCCCCTCCTCTCTGCGCCTGTACATCTCGCACCTGCGCAAGAAACTTGAGGCGGACCCGCACAAGCCCCGGTATATCCGCACCAAGTGGGGGGTCGGCTACTATCTTCAGGGCAAGGGGTCCGAAGTGTAGACCGCTTGCTATCCGCAGTGCCGTAGAGCGCCCTCCGATGACCGACGGAGGGCGTTCTGCTGTTCTGGACAAGGCGGCCCCGGCGCGCTACCATGACCTCGCCGGGCGGCCGGTTGCCCGCGCCTCGATGATGGCTACGAGGGGGATCCTATGGACACCAACGTCACCCTGTACGGCGAGCTGGCGATCGTCAGCGGCTCGGGGAACCCAGAGCTGAGCCAGGAGATCACCGCCGCCCTGGGGGTTGCGTTGCTGCCGGCGAACATCACCGTCTTTTCCAACGAGAACATTTTCGTGCAACTCCTCGAGTCGGTGCGCTCTCGGGATGTGTTCATCGTGCAGCCGACCTGCTCGCCGGTGCACTATAATCTGATGGAGCTCCTGATCCTCATCGATACCGTGCGCCGCGCCTCTGCCGGGCGCATCACCGCGGTGATTCCCTACTACTCGTACGCCCGGAGCGACAAGAAGGACATGCCCCGGGTGCCCATCACGGCCAAGCTGATCGCCAGCATGATCGGCGTGGCCGGCGCAGACCGCTTTATGACCGTGGACCTGCACGCGGGGCAGATCCAGGCGTTCTTTGACGTTCCGGGCGACGAACTCTCGGCCTACCCGCTGCTCACCCGCTACTTTGTGCAAAAGAG
>JAAZBQ010000252.1 GCA_012513725.1 Chloroflexota bacterium | reverse complement strand
TACGAGGCGCTCTGCTGGGGCGCGGTGGGCATGATCCTCCTCTCGGTGCCCTTTGCGTGGGCGCTGCGGGTCGAGGGCCCGGCGCCCGATGCTGCCCCGGCCGCCGTGGGCTGAGGGGGCGGCGCTCCCGCTGAACATAGAACGAAGGGTAGTCGGTTGATGAACGTCGTACTGCAAGTCCTCCTGGCACTCCTCATCCCCATCGGTTGGGGTCTCTTGAGCGCCTACCTCTTTGACAAGTACCGCGAGCGCCGCGCGCTGCGGGAAGACTGTGCCCTGCAAGAGCCAGAGATACCGTCGTTCCGGAAATCGGAGGCGGACTCCCGATGACGCCCGCCTTTCAGATGACCCCCCTCCTCTTTCTCGGCGCGCTGATCCTGGGGGCCGGCGTCGGGGTGTTGACGGGCCTCTTTGGCGTCGGCGGCGGCTTTATGATGACCCCCCTCCTGAACGTGGTCCTCGGCGTGCCGATGCCCATCGCCGTGGGCACCGGGGCGATGCAGATTCTGGGCACGGCCACCGCCGGCCTCTACCGCCGGCGCCGCGACGGCCTGGTGGATTACAAGATGGCCGTGATGCTCTTTGGGGGCAACCTGGTCGGCGTGCAGCTGGGCGATGCCATCGTCCAGTGGCTCAAGGGGCTGGGCACCGTGATCCTGGGCGGTGAGCCAGTGCCCGCGGTGGAGATCGTCATCCAGATCGTCTTTGTCGTGATGCTGACGGCCATCACCGGCTGGCTCTGGTACGACACGTCGCGGAACGGCGCAACGGAAGAGGCGACCGAGGGGCTCTTTTCCCGGCTGGCCATCCCGCCCTTTACCCGCTTTGCCACGCTGGACACCCCGCGGATGTCCATCCCGGTGATGTCCTACTTTGGGCTGGTGCTGGGGTTCGTGACGGGCCTGTTGGGCATCGGCGGCGGGGTGGTGCTGGTGCCGGCGCTCCTATACCTGGTGGGGATGCGGGCGCACCCCGCCTCGGCGACGAGCATGGCGATGGTGTGGCTCGCATCGCTGGTGGCCGTGGTCACCAAAGTGGCCAGCGGCGATGCCAGCCTGGCGCTGGTGATCCCCCTCCTGGTGGGCGGCAGCGTCGGCCTGCAGGTGGGTGTCACCGTCTGCGACCGGATGAGCGCCTCCCGCCTCAAGCGCTACTTTGGCCTGGTGGTGCTCGCCGCCACGCTCCTGGTGGCCGGCAAGGTCGTCGCGTTGCTGGTCTAGAGCGTCAGGGGCGGGTTCATGCCCGCCCCTGACGCATTCTGCACTGCGTTACCCCTCACTCGCGCGCATGCGCGGGCCCCAGGGCGCCCGCACAGTGACGCGCTCGCCCAACGCGGCGACGAGGTCCGGCAGGTCAAAGGCCGACAGCGCGCCGATCAGGGTGTTGGCCGTGGGCCAGTCCACGATGGGCGCCTCGGCCCACTCATGCCACGAGGTCGGCGCGTTCTCTAACGTCACGTGGGCGATGCGCTCATCGAGGGTTGCCGCCAACAGGGCCAGGATCGCCCCTTGCCCCCGGCCGTAGAGGAGCACCTCCTGGGCGCCGAGCCCGACCAGGAGGTCCACCGTGCGTAGGACGTCGTACACCCGGCGGCCGAGATAGGATTCCCCCAGCATATAGTAGTAGCCGTGCATCTGATAGTCTACGCCGTAGGCGTGCCAGAAGGGGCGCTCCGACTCGGGCACCGATTCCCCAAGACCGCGCACGTCCAGGGCCCAGGTCTCCCCCTCCTCGTAGAGGGCGCGGAGCAGCGGCTCGCCCTCCATCTCCTCCTCGGCAGAGTAGTGGGGCAGATAGAGCCGCACGGTGGCCGGCACGTCCAGGGCGTTGGCCTGCTCGGGCTCTACCATCCGCCGGCGGAGGATGGCGCGCACGTTCCCCTCGGTCTCCACCGCATAGCGGCCGTAGACCACCTCGCCGACCTCCTGCGGGCGGAGGTTGCGGTGGTGGGGGATCCCTTCCCGGGGTGGTAGGTGCAAGAGGTCGCCGAGGGTGCTGGCCAGATCGGCCGGCGCCAGGGCCGGGCGGCTCGCCGCCTGCCGCCGTGCCTCCTCGGCGATAAAGGCAAAGACGGGCCTGTTGCCCGCCGCCATCACCTGGCCGGTGGGGGTGGCGGACAGGGTCTCTGGGTCCAGCACCTCGGGCTCGGCGAGGGGCACGGGCTCCGTGCCGACCTGCCGGCAGAAGAACGCCACCATGGCCTCCTGGTTCTCCCGGTGGTAGCCGTGGCCGTGGGGGCCGCGGAAACAGGCCACCGCGTCCTCTGGGGCGCCGATGAGCCGGTAAAAGGCGCGCAGGTCCTCATAGGCCTCCTGGTGGCCGCGACGGTCGAAATAGTCATAGTGCTGCCCGAGGAGGATGATCGGCTTGGGCGCCCGGGCGATCAGCAGGTCGGCCATTTCCAGCCCCGCGCCGAGGACGCCGTAGGGGTACTGCTCGGAATCGGCGGGGAGCTCGTTCTCCAGGTTGGCCAGGAAGGTGGTGACGAAGCAGGAGGGGGCGGCCATGGTGAACCGCTCGTCGGCGGCCCACAGCCAGGTGGTCATCGTGCCGCCGCCCGAGTTCCCGGTGAGGCCCACGCGCTCCGGATCCGCCTCGGGCCGGGAGAGGAGGTAATCGAGGGCGCGGATGCCGTCCCAGGTGCGCCACATGGTCATGCTGTCGCCGAGGAGGCCCAACTGCTTGCCGAGCATGTTGTGGGCCAGGGTGCAGGCGGAGACCGCCTCCCGATCCTCGATGAGGGCGTACTGGTCACGCTCGCCCTGGTTCACGGGGTCGAAGATGAGGGTGACGAACCCCGAGACGGCCAGCCGCTGGGCAAAGGCCTGGTAGAGCGGCGCGGCCTTGCCCTCGGCGCTGTGGCCGC
>JAAZBQ010000251.1 GCA_012513725.1 Chloroflexota bacterium | reverse complement strand
GCCGGCGTGCGGCCGCTCGCGGAGGGGGATTGGGAGGCGGTGGTCGCCCTCGACGAGGCGGCCCTCGGCGTGCGCCGCGAGGCGCTCCTCCGCCGCCTGGCAGCCCGGCTCCCGGCGGCGGCCTGGGTGGCCGAGGGCGGTGCAGGCCTGCGGGGGTTCGTCCTGGGCCGCGAGGGACGCACGGCCTCGCACCTCGGGCCGCTCGTCGCCGGGGACCCGGCGGTCGCGGCGGCGCTCCTCGACGCGGCATTCGCCCGGGTGCCGGGGCCGATGCAGGTGGACGTGGTGGATACGCAACAGGTCCTCCAGACGCATCTGGAGGACCTGGGGTTCACGTCGCGCCGGGCGTTCACGCGGATGGCCCTCGGTGAGGGCGACCCGCTCGGGCGGCGCCCCACCCTCTACGCCGTGGCCGGGCCGGAACTGGGCTGAGGGAGACCGCTACCCCCGCCGCTTGCCGCTTGAGGGCGCCTCGGTCTTGACCGCCAACTGGCCGCCGGGCACCAGCTGGGACACGGTCTCGGCGTCCAGGTCGGCCACCAGCTCGGCATCGATCGGCGCCTCGGCGTACTCTTGGAAGCTCTTGCCGTCGGTGGTGAACTTGCCGTTCAGCGCATCGTACTCCATGAACGCCTCGCGTTCCTTGGAGATCCAGCGGTACTGAAAGGCGTACACCGGGCGGTAGTAGAGGTCCAGCCGCTGCACTTCCAGGACCTCTTCGGTGATCTCGTCGGCCACCACGCGCCGGACCAGGCCCCCGATCGCCTCGCGGACGATGCCCGTCGAGGCCAACTGCGGGGGCACCACGAGGACGCCCTCGGAGCGCAGGGCGTTCAGGTCCTGGAGGCTGGCCGTCTGGGAGGGATAGTTGGCGTACTCGGCGAGGGCGGGTTCCTTGGCGCCCGTCAGGGCGTCCACGTAGAACTCGGCCCGGGCCGACTCCCGGCAGTGCTCGACGCCGCTGAGGCTGATGCTGGCGTTCTGGGCGTCGTAATCGGCGCCCTGGATGGTGACCGACTGCACTTCGGGACCGCGGAGGGTGATCTGATACTCGCCCCGCCGCTCATAGCCATAGTAGGCGTTGCAGGCCACGTGCCAGAAGGGCTGGTAGCGGCGCTCCTTGTAGATGAGCTCGAAATCCTCATCCCGTGGACGGCTGAACAGCCGGGTGAGCGCGCCAAAGGCATCGGCCTTGCGCGCCCAGGCCAGGCCCTCGGCCCGATCCATCGAATGCTGCTCCTCAAGGGCGAGGATGCGCAACTCGGCCACAGTGACTTGCATCGTTCGTTACCCTCCTTGACCGGGGATCTCCCGGCCCACGCTCGCCCGCAGGTGTTCGGGTCCGCAGGACCATCCGTCGAGCATCGCTTCCGATTCTAGCGGGTGGGGTGGAGGGCGTCAAGACTCCCACGAGGCGGCGATCTGTCGCCGCGTGCCCTACATGCCGCCATGGCACATGGGGCGCGCCGGAATGCTGCGGGCCTCTCAGTCCACATCCTCCCCGAGGATCGCGGTGACGGGGCGCAGACCGGGCGACTCGCGCACCGTGTCCCGACCGTCTGCCCCCGCGTCCTCCAGGCGGTAGATGGAGGGGATCCCGCGGCGCACGATGGCCAGCACGATCCCCGCGGCGGGCATCAGGAACCAGAACGGCCGCACGCCCCAGGTGTCGGCCAGGGGGCCAAAGATGGCCAGCGAGATGGGCGTGAGCCCGGTAAAGGTGGCGTGGCTGACGGCAAAAAAGCGCCCCTGCATCTTGGGGTCCACTGCGGCTTGCTCGGCGGCCCGCATGCCGCTCGTGTGGGCGGCAAAGCCCAGGCCGGCGACGAATTGGCCCGCGATCGCCAGGGGCCACATTCCGGGCGGCGTGAGGCCCACCGCCAGACGCCCCAGGGAGGTGACCACCGTCCCGACGATGCTCGTGGCTATGCGCCGGGGGAATCCGCCCCAGGCGCTCAGGATCGCGCCGCCGACCAGCATGCCCACCCCAAAGCCGGAGCTCAGCCAGCCCAATTCCACAGAGCCGCCCTTAAAGTGCTGGGTTACCAGGAGAGGCTGGAACGAGAACATCGGCGTCATGAACACCCCCCATATCAGGGTAGTGAGCATGAACCAGCGCATCCCCTTCCAGTTCCAGATGTAGCGGAGCCCTTCGCTCAGGTCGTGCAGCACCGCGGCGGTGCCCTTGGCCTGGTCCGGCGTCTTTTCGGGCTGGGGGATGGGGATGAACACCAGGGGCAGCAGGGCGGCGACCGCGGTGATGACGTCCAGCGGCAGGACGCCCCGCACGCCCATCACCCCCAGCAACGCCGCGCCCAGGGGGGGCACGGCAAAGGCGGTGATGCCAAAGAGCGTTGCGTTCATCCCCGCCACCCGCTGGTACTGGTCCTTGGGCACCATCAGCGGTGTGGTGGACATCATGGCCGGGTTCTGAAAGGTGTCGCCGATGGCGCGCAGGAAGATGATGGCAAAGACGTGCCAGGGCTGCGCCACATCCAGCCAGAAGAGCAGGCTCAGGATCGCAGTGAACACGGCCACGCTGCCATCGGAGATGATGAGCACCCACTTGCGCGGCAGCCGGTCGATCAGCACCCCGGCAAAGGGGCCGAGAAAGATGCTGGGCAGGGTGAACATCGTGGTCGCGGTGGCCAGTGCCACCGCCGACCCGGTCACCTCGGTAAGCCACCATACCAGCGCAAAGCGGACCAGGTGGCTGCCCACCAGCGAGACCGCTTGGCCGATCCAGATGGTAAAGAACGGCACCTTCCAGTTACGCGAGTCGGTCACCGGACGCACTCCCTGATCTGGTGTTCTGGGGCGGTACGAGACGGGCGATCGCGCGGTCGGGCGTGTCGGCACGCGCGCATCGGACGCGGGACGGGACCGCGATCGCCGCTACGGGCGCACCGCCGGGTGGGGTGAGGGCGAGCAGAACGGATTCGTCCGCCTGGGCCGGTGTGTGGGCGGCGCATCGCCGGGGGGAGCGGCGAACGGACTGCAGTGGCACACCTGCGCGGCGGCCCGAGGATGCGGGGCATGCAAAAGACACAACCCGCACGAACCGAGTGCCGGAGCATCGGGGGCGCGGGCTGTTACCGTGGCGTATGTTACTAGGGTCGGGACAGTCGTTCTCTGTGTCCGTCAACACTCAACCTGTAGCGGCAGAGACTACCGAATCCCCTCATACGGAAAGCCACCCTCGAGACTTGAACTCGAAACCTGGCGCTTACGAAGCGTCTGCTCTGCCGATTGAGCTAGGGTGGCAAGCATGCCTGTTGGCGGCGGCCGCCGCCAACAGGCATTATAGCATATTCCCCGTAGGGGAAGAAATGCGCCCCGCAGCCCGACTGGGGGCGCGGACGCGCGACCACTACTCCTCTGCGCGCTCCAGCCGCACGCGGGCGCCAGAGGCCACCTGGCGAAACAGCGTCGCGTCGCCATCGATCCGGCCTAGCACGTTCACCGGGCTCGCCGGGCGGATCTCGTTCCCGCGGCTCATCGGCGTGCGCCCGAAAAAGATGCAAAAGGCGTGCCCCGGCGGCCAGTAGCCGATGTCGCCGAGTTCCACCACCTCTTGGGCGTCCTCCTCGTCACGGTGAACGGGGATGCCGAAATAGATCTCGTCGCCCCAGGTGCTGCCCCGTTCCTCGATGGGTAGCGCCTCCCAAATGGCACGGGCGGTCGGCGAATCGTTCAGGGTCGCGGTGACGGTGACGTCTCCGGCGGTGATGCGCATGCGCGCCATGTTATCGCCTCCTTCAGACTGTATCCGGCAACTGCCAGCGCCGGGAGCGAGCATCCGGGCGAGTGTAGCATCTCGCCCGCGGAGGGGTCAAGCATTCGCGGCGAGAGGGTTGTGACGACTGCCCCGCCGTCGCCCCGATCGGCCGACGGGGGGCGTACGGGGCCACTCGGGTGCCCGTCAGAGTTTTGCGCGAGCGTGGGACCTGGGACGTCTTCTATGGACTGCGGCAGGCTTACTGCCGCTTTGGCCTGCACGGCCATGTGGCCAGTAGACGGCAGACTACCCTCCCCTCCTGGTCGGCGAAGAGAGGACGACGTTCTGCCTCTAGCGACGTCCTCGCCTCTGGCGACGTGCTCTTCGTACAGGACGCAAAGCGGCAGCCGGGCTGCCGCAGTCCACAGAAGAGCCGCCAACCCATTCCCCTCGGCAAACTCTGACGCGCACCCGGGCAACTCGCACCGTTTGCCCGCCCTCCCTCGCGCGCCTATACTGACTCGTTGAACGTCCCTTCCGCAGGCGAATCTCGAGGGTGCCACCGTTGTACGCTAGACCGCGCTCCCAGGCATTTCTGGCCATCACGCTGCTTCTCCTCTTCTCTATACTGCTGGCCGGCTGCGAGCCGTCGCAGCGCCTCAGCGCGCGCCGGGACGGCGATTTCAGCCGCGGCATCCTGGTGGGGCGGGCCGCGGTGGGCGACGAACCCGCCCTGGCGGTGAGCCCGGCCGACGGCTCCCTCTACGCCGCCTGGGTCGGCGAGGGACATGCCCTGCACCTCGCCCACCTCGGCGCCGATGGTCGGCTGCTGGCCTCCGGCGCCCTGCCGCTGGATGCGGAGCGCGCCGCGCAGCCCACGCTGTTGGCCGATCCGACCGGTGGCGTGGCCCTCCTGTTCCTGGAGGGGAGCCCCGAGGGCCGACTCACCCTGGTGGGCCTCTCCGCGGAGGGCGCGGTGGCCTGGACCCGGCCGCTGGGCGACCCCACCACGCCGGTCGCCTCGTACGCCGCCGAGGTCGACGCCGCAGGGGCGCTCCACCTGGTGTGGGCGGCGGGGGAGGCCGGTGGTCGGGCCCTACACTACCTGCGCGTCGGGCCCGGTTGGGCCACGGCGGACCCCGGGGCGGACGCGGCCGGCGGGGCCATCGCGTTGGGGGAACGGGGCGCCACCCCCGCCCTGCGGGCGGACGGTGAGGAGCGCCTGCACCTGGTCTGGAGCGACGAGCCCGAGCAGGGCGTTCGGGAGATCCGCTACGCCACGCTGGATGCGGCCATGGGCTCGCTGGGGCCGACGACCATGCTCGCCTCGCTCCCGGTGCCCCTGGGCCTCGTGCTGCGGGACCCCGCGGTGGCCGTGGCCGGGGGCGATGTGTACGTGTACTGGGCTCTCGAGCGGCGCGGTGGCGGCCTGGCCCCGCCTTCGGCCCAATCCTCTTACGTGGCGTTCCCCGTGGGGCGGGCCGACGAGGCCGGCAGACCGCGACAGGTCGTGGTGCCCTCGCCGCGGGATGCGGCCCTGGCGCCGGCCGAGAGCGCCTACCCGATCACCCGGCTGGCCCGGGTGCCCGAGAACGCCCGCCCCTCCGGCTTTGTCTACTATGCTGCGCCCGCGGAGGCGGCGGGGGACGAACTGGCCGTGGCCATGGCCGTGGAGCTCTCGGGCCGCACCCAGTCGCAGGGCCAAATCGTGCTGACCCTCTGGTCGGGCGGAGCGATGGACGGCTATCAGGTGCTCGCGGAAACGCCGAACACCTCCATCCGGCCGCGCCTGCTCGCCGACGAGGCCCGCGACCTGTACGTCGCCTGGGTGGATACCGCCGGCTTTGGCGCCTTTGACGTGTTCGTGGCCGGCACCTCCGGGCCGATGCGAGCCTACCTCGGGCGCCTGCGCCTGCAGGATATCGCCACGGCGGCGCTGAACGGCTTGTGGGGCCTGGTGCAGGTGGCCGGCTTTGTGCCGATCACCGTAGCCTGGCTGTTGCCCCCGCTGGTGGTCCTGGCCATCTATGTGCTGATCCACCCGGAGGGGGACCTGACCCGTCGGGGGCCGCAGGTGATGCTGGCCGTCGCCAGCATTCTCTACATGGCCAGCAAAATCGCCATCCGGCCGGGGTGGTTGACCGACCTGCCGGTGCCGGCGTGGGTGGCGCCGGTGTGGGCCGATCGCCTGGTGCTCCTGGCGCCGCTGGGCATCGCCGCCATCGCTGCCGGGCTCACCTGGTTGTACCTGCGCCGCAGGGACTATCCCTCGCTCTTCCCCGCGTTCTTTATCTTTGCTGGGAGCGACATCCTCCTGACCCTGCTGATGTACGTGCCCGCGGTTCTCTCCGAGTAGCCTGGGGTGCCGTTGACGCCCGGGAACGTCGGGTGTAACCTGTCAACCGAAGCATCCCCCGTGTACGGGACGACCGGCAACGGTGAGAGGAGCCGCCATGCGAGATCCCCACGACCTACTGGAGCACGAGCTGTACGCCGGAGGCAAGCGCAAGGGAGACCGTCCCCACACGCCCGCGGTGCTCCGGATATTCGGTTTGGCGCGGGGCGAACGGGACACGCGCGACGCATACGCACCCCTGCCCGACGAGATGCTGGGAGTCGGCGCCACCAAGGAGGGCCTGCTCCTGGCCCAGATCCTCTTTGGCGTGATGGCCGTGATCATGCTCTCGCTCATCTACCCCCTCCGCCAGATCGGCTATGCGGTGGTGACGGGCGTGGCGATGCTTCTGAGCGAGTCGCCCGCGGCGGTCCAGAGCCTCGGGAACTATACTCTGTGGGGCCTGACCATTCTGGGGGTGTTTGGCTGGATCGCCGCGATGCCCGAGTTCTACAGCCGCTACGTGGAGGCGCCCTCTCGGCACGCCCTGGTCACGCGCTTTGCCGTGATGACCGGCATCGCCGGGGCGATCTGGTTGATCGGCTCCCTCGTCGTATAGGGTCCGCGGGGCCCGCTTCGCGCGTTGACAGGCAGGCGCCGGCAACCCTATACTGCCGCCCGTTCGTCGCTATGTTCGCTGGCGCCCGCCATCGCGCCTAGGAGGCCCCATGTCGCGTACCCCATTCGAGATCGTTCCCGAGGGCAGCATCACCTCCACCCCGGGTATTCAGGCCGCCGGCGTGGCCTGCGGATTAAAGCCCACCGGCGCGCTGGACCTCGCCCTGGTCTATTCTCCCACGCCCTGCACCGCGGCGGCCATGTACACGACGAACGCCTTCCAGTCCGCGCCGGTGC
>JAAZBQ010000250.1 GCA_012513725.1 Chloroflexota bacterium | reverse complement strand
CGCCTCCTCGTCGAGGATCTCTTCCCGGTACATGTTCGTCACCGGCACCTCGGCGGTGGGGATCATCCACAGGTCGTCTTCCGAGTCAAAGTATTGGGCCTCGGCGAACTTGGGCAGCTGGCCGGTGCCCACCAGGCTCTCGCGCCGCACGAGGTAGGGCGGGTAGATCTCCCGATAGCCATGCTGGCGGGTGTGCACGTCCAGCATGTAGGCGATGAGCGCCCGCTGCAGGCGCGCCCCCTCGCCCTTGAGCAGGTAGAAGCGGGTGCCGGAGATCTTGACGCCCCGCTCGAAATCGAGGATGTCCAGCGCCGTCCCCAGGTCCCAGTGCGGCTGCGGGGCAAATGCGAACGCCGGCTTTTCCCCCTCCTCGCGGATCACCACGTTGTGGGTCTCGTCAGGGCCCACGGGCACGCTCTCGTCGGGGATGTTGGGCACCTCCAGGAGGGCGGCGTCCAGCCGTTCCTGGATCGGCGCCAGCTCGTCCTCGACGGTTCGGATGCTATCGCCGACGCTGCGCATCTCGCGGATCAGCTCGTTGCGGGCCTCCGGGTCCTTGATGCGCGGGATCTCTTTGGAGACGGCGTTGCGCCTCGCGCGATAGGCTTCGGCTTCGGCCAGCAGGGCGCGACGGCGCTCGTCGAGGGAGAGGATCTCGTCGATGGGCGCGTCGGCGTTCAGCGTCGCCATCGCGGCGCGCACCTCGTCCGTGTGGTCGCGGATGTAGGTCAGGTCGATCATCGCACATACTCCTTTCGCCCCGGCTGGGGGCGGGAAACAACACAGCGCTTCCCATCCCGGAGGACGAGAAGCGCCTGATCTCGTGGTGCCACCTCGGTTCGCCGCGCGCCTTGCGGCCCGCGACCTCACCGCCCACTAGGGGGCCGGCCCGCTAACGGGGGCCAGTCGGCAGCGCTTGGGGGCTTGCACCGTCAGCAGACGGGGTCCGTTCGCGCGCGGCTCGGGAGTGGATTTCGCAGCACCGCCCGCGGCCGTTCCACCATCGGCCGCTCTCTGGGGGGCGGGGGGACTGCTACTCGTCTCCGTCATCGCCTGTCGTGTATGGGGCCATCATACGACGGGAAGGCCGTTCCGTCAACTGGAGTGCGCTACCTTCCCGGCTCCCGCTCCGCCTGCCCCTCGATCCGGCGCAACCGGCCGCGGTAGCGGTTCACCTGGCGGTACGTGTCCTTGGCATACGCCTGCGCATACTCTTGGGCCGTCGCCTCGTGGGACGGGGCGTCGCCCGACGGCGCCAGCCGGCCTGCCGCTTCGAGGTGCCCGAGAAAGCGCACCAGTTCCGCTTCCAGGGCGATGCGCATCCCAGCGCCAGAGGCCGTCACCCCGTAGCGCTTGTTGCCGAGGGACTCGATCTGGGGCCGGTCGCACCACAGCTGGTAGGGGTTTCCGTAGGCGGAAAAGGTGGTCGGCTGCCCCCCGAGGAGGGGCTGCAGGGCCCGACGCACCGCCTGCTGCCCGCCGGGCCCACATAACACCATCCGCAGGCTGTAGCGGTGCAGGCCCTCGACGCTGGCCGGCTCGTCGCGGACCTCGACGCTCTCCACCTCGAACCCCCCGAGGCGATCACCGGGAAAGGGGAGGTCAAAGGTCGCGGCAAAGTTCTTGGCAAAGGGCATGGCGCCTCCTGTGCGAGGGTCACTCGGTGCCGGGCACGACGGGCGGCTGCTCGGGTACGGCCGCAGCATATCATGGCGGCGGGGCGTTGTGAAGTTCGGG
>JAAZBQ010000249.1 GCA_012513725.1 Chloroflexota bacterium | reverse complement strand
GCCTTCAGCATGGCAGCCCATGGTCGCAAATCTAGTGGAAAGGGATTCCCATGACCACCGAACCTAGCCAACGTCCCGTCCGCGTCGGCCTCATCCAGGACGTTCCCATCAAGTGGGACCTAGCCGCGAACTGGCGCGCGTTCGAGACCCTCTTTCTCCGGGGCGTCGAGCGGGGCGCCCAGATCCTCTGCACCCCCGAGTGCTTTCTCGATGGGTACGTCTCCAGCGACGAATCGGGCTGGCCCGAGCCGGGCTTTCGCGACGTGGCTCAGCCCCTGGACGGCGAGTACGTTACTCGGGCCCGGGACCTAGCCCGCGCCCACGGCGTACACCTGATCTTTGGGTTTACCGAGCGCGCCGAGGCGGGCTGCTACAACGCCGCGGCGTTCATCGGGCCCGACGGCGACCTCCTCGGCGTGTACCACAAGACCCATCTCCTGGACCACGACCTCCGCTACCTCCCCGGCGAGGACCTCCCCGTGTGGGAGACGTCCCTGGGGCGGATCGGGATCATGATCTGCGCCGACCGGCGCTGGCCCGAGACCGCCCGCACCCTCCGGGTGCGCGGCGCCGAGCTGATCATGAACCCGACCTACGGCATGTGGCACCTGGACAACGAGTGGTGGATGCGCACCCGCTCCTACGAGAACGAGTGCTACATCTGCTTCACCCATCCGAACGTCTCCTTGGTCACCGGCCCCAAGGGGGAACTCGCCGCCAAGCTGCAGTCCAACGTCCCCGACGTCCTGGTGCACGACGTGGACCTCGGCGACCTGCCGACCAGGATGTTCTCTCACCGTAGGCCGGACATTTACCACGGATGACACGGATAAACGGATGGAACGGATAGAAGAGGAGATAGGAAAGAAAAGGAGCGTCTTCCGGTCGCATCGGGAGCGCGAGGTAGCATGGGTGTCTTGCGCTGGGTCAGATGTCGTCACGGGCTCTCTTCTTGATCCGTTCCATCCATCTATCCGTGGAATCCGTGGTAGATGCATCAGAGGAGGGGTGCTATGACGGACGAGAGCACGCCTACGACCGGTTATGACACCGACGGGATGCTCCTGATCGAGGGAGAGCGGCGCTTTCTCCTGGGCGCGTACGCCCCGCCGCCGGCGGAGCCGGCCGACGGCCGCACGGCTTACCGGGAACTCGCAGACCTGGGGCTGACCGTGGTCCGCGCCCCGACGGAGGATGAGTCAGCCCTGGACGCCATCGCCGGGGCAGGCCTGCGGGCCTGGGTTTGCGTCGGCGCGCTGGATCGCGAGAGCCCCGCGGCCCTGGAGGACACCGTCCGGCGCTTCCGCGCCCACCCGGCGCTCCTCTTCTGGGAGACCGTCGACGAGCCCGCCTGGACGTGGAACTCGGCCGAGGCCCGGGTGCCGCCCGAGCCCCTCATCGAGACCTACCGGCGGATCCGGGCGCTGGACCCCGACCACCTCGTCTACCTGAACCACGCGCCGACCAACTTGGTCAGCACGCTGCAGGCCTATGCGCCCGCCACCGACATCACGGCGTGTGACGTCTACCCGGTGATCCCCCCAGGGATACGGCTGCAGTACGCCCTCTTTTCCGACGGGCTGCAGGGCGACCTACTGAATTCCGCCATCAGCCAGGTCGGCGAGTACACGACCAAGATGCGGCAGGTGGCGGGCGAGGGCCGGCCGCTGTGCATGGTCCTCCAGGGCTTTGCCTGGGAGGCCCTGCGAGACCCGAGCGCCCAGGACCGGCGGATGGTCCTCTACCCGACGTATGAGCAGTCCCGCTTTATGGCCTATGACGCCATCATCCATGGTGCGACGGGGCTCATCTACTGGGGCCTACACCGCACGCCGCGGGATACGCGCTTCTGGGCCGACCTGCGGCGGGTCCTCGCGGAACTACTCTCCCTGGGCGATGTCCTGTCGGCGCCGGCGGTCCGGCCCACTGCGACCGTGGTGCACCTGGAGATGGGCCACTCGGTCGATCGTGGCGTGCGGATGCTGGCCAAGGAGCGGGATGGCGTCCTCTACGTCCTGACCGCCAACACCGACAAGAACCCCGCCCGGGTCAGGATCGAGGGCCTGGGGCCGGCCACGGGCGCCACCGTCCTCGGCGAGGACCGCGCCGTGCGGATCCGGGGCGGCGTGCTGACCGATGACTATGCGCCGTTCGACGTCCACGCGTACGCGCTGGATGCGGTGCTCTAGCAGTGGCGAGGCGAGTGGATGGGCGGGCCAGAGGCTGGCCAGGACGACGAGGGCTACCCTACGCGACGCTCTGCAGAGCCGGTGGGCGCTCACCCGCACGCTACATCGCAGCCGTCCTGGGGGCAGCGCAAGGCCTCTGCCGCACTGCATGGCAGGCCTTCGGAGCACGCATCCCCCAGCCCGTCATCCTTCGCTTCGCTGCTCAGAAACCTGACTCGGGGACCCTCGAAGGACGCCCTCGAGGATCAATCCTGTGAATCTTGTGAATCCTGTCCTCTTCTTGGGTTCTTGCGCCCCTGGTGATTGCCTCTTCCGCGGCCCTTGCTTGCCCGGCTGAGCCGCCTGCGGTAGAGTAGCGCCGCAGCGCGGCCCGGAGGTGCCGCTCGCCATGCGCATCCTGTTCGCCACACGTAACCCATCCAAGGTCGCGCTCTTTCGGCCGGTGTTCGCCGGCTATGGCCTGGAGGTCGTATCGCTCCGCGACGCGCCGGACCTGCCCTCGGCCGAGGAGGACGGCCACACGGTCGTCGAGAACGCCCTCGCCAAAGCACGTCTGCACCACGGCGCGGCGTACTCCTGGACCTTTGGCGACGACGCGGCGCTCGAGATCGACGCCCTGGGCGGGGAGCCCGGCGTGCAGGCCCGGCGCTGGGGCGGCCTGTTGCCCGCTGGCATCTCCGACGAGGAATGGCTAGACTATCTCCTGCGCCGCCTGGACGGCGTGCCGCCCGAGCGGCGCACCGCACGGTGGGTGGCCGGGTGGGCGCTCGTGGCGCCCGATGGGTCCGCGCACGTCCACCAGGTCGTCACCCCGTTCCGAATCGGCGTCCACCCGGTCCGGCCGATCTCGCCGGGCTGGCCCATGTCGGCTCTGGGGGTCGGCACACACAGCGACCCGATCGCCCGCCAGGGCGACGTCGTCGCCGAGTTTCGCGCCTGGGGCGTGCTAGAGCGCCTCCTGCCGCACGTTTCGGATCGCCCAACGCGCCCTACCGTATCGACAGAGGAGTGAACCGTATGGAACCGATCAGAGTTGGCGTCGTCGGCCTCGGGGGTCGAGGCCTGTACCTGGCCCGCGCGTTCGATGCGGACCCCCGCGTCCGGGTCGTGGCCGTGTGCG
>JAAZBQ010000248.1 GCA_012513725.1 Chloroflexota bacterium | reverse complement strand
GGCCGAGCGCGGCGTTCTACATCCCCGTGGGCCACGACCCGCGGCTGCACCCCGGCGATCAGCTGTCGTTGGCCGAGGTCCAGCGCATCCTGGGGCCCGTGATGGCCGATGCGTCGGTGGCCAAGGTCTGCCATAACGCCAAGTTTGATATGGCGGTGATGGCCCGCCACGGCCTGCCCGTCGAGGGCGTCGATTTCGACACCATGGTGGCGGCCTGGCTCCTGGAGCCCTCCGGCCGGGGCATCGGGCTCAAGGCCCAGGCCCTGCAGCGCCTGGGCGTGGAGATGGAGCCGATCGAGGAACTCATCGGCCGGGGCCGAAACCAGGTCACCCTGGACATGCTGCCCATCGGCCGGGTGGCCACCTATTGCTGCGCCGACGCAGACATGACGCTGCGCCTGATGGAGTTGCTCGATCGCGAGCTCCACGAGACCAACCAGTGGGACCTGTTCCACGATATCGAGATGCCCCTGATCCCCGTGCTGATGGACATGGAGATGCACGGGATGGTGGTGGACGTCGACTATCTCCAAGAGATGTCGCAGGACCTCAACCGACGCCAGGGGGAGTTGACGAACCAGGTCTATGCGCTGGCCGGCCACCCCTTTAACCTGAACTCCACCAAGCAGTTGGGCGAGGTGCTGTTCGACGAGCTGGGCCTGCCGGTGGTGCGGCGCACGCGTACGGGCTATTCGACGGATGCCGCCGTCCTGGATGCCCTCCAGAACAAGCACCCCATCGTGAACCTCATCCTCGAGAATCGCCAGCTGGAAAAGCTCAAGGGCACCTACGTGGAGGCCCTGCCGGGGCTGGTGAACCCCACCACGAGGCGGGTGCACACCTGGCTGAGCCAGACGAGCACCTCCACGGGGAGGCTCTCGTCCAGCGATCCGAACCTGCAGAACATCCCCGTGCGCACGGAGCTCGGCCGCCAGGTGCGGCGGGCCTTTGTGGCGCCCGAGGGGCACTATTTGATCGGCTGCGACTATTCGCAGGTGGAACTCCGTCTCCTGGCGCACCTGTCACAGGATCCCGAGCTGCTGGGCGCGTTTCACCGGGATGAGGACGTCCACGCCAGCACCGCGGCCGCCATCCTCGGCGTAGGGCTGGAGGCGGTGACCGGCGATCAGCGGGCGTTGGCCAAAACGATCAACTTTGGCCTGATGTACGGCATGGGCGATTACGGTCTCTCCTCGCGGACGGACCTCAGCGTGGACGAGGCCCACACGTTCATCGACGCGTATTTCCAGCGCTTCCGCCGGGTAAAGGACTACCTGGACGGCATCCTGGAGTACGCCCGCCGCGAGGGCTATGTGCAGACGATCCTCGGCCGCCGGCGCTACTTTCCCGAGCTGCACGTCGAGGGGCCCACGAACCGCGGGCTGGTGCGCGCCGCCGAGCGGCAGGCCATCAACATGCCCATCCAGGGGAGCGCGGCGGACATCATCAAGCTGGCGATGATCGCGCTCCACCGGCTCCTCCGCGAGCAGGGCCTGCGCTCGCGGATGGTCTTGCAGGTGCACGACGAGTTGGTGCTGGAGGTGCCCGAGGACGAGTTGGAGCAGGTGTGCGACCTGGTTGTCGATACGATGGAGAACGCCTACGCGCTGAGCGTTCCACTCAAGGTGGATACGTCCACCGGCAAGAACTGGATGGAGATGAAGTAACCCATGATGCTGGATGCCGAACTGGAACGCGCAGTAAAGGCGGCGCTGAAAAAGGCACAATCCAAGGGCGACCTCCCACCGTTTGACCTGCCCGACGCGGTGGGAATCGAGCACCCCAAGCAGCGGGAGATGGGCGACTATGCCACCCCCGTCTGCATGCAGCTGGCGCGGCTGGCCCGGATGGCGCCGGTCAAGATCGCCGAGGCCACGGTCAAGCACCTCCGCCGGCCCGAGTTCATCGGCGGGGTGGAGGTGGTGCACCCGGGGTTCATCAACTTTCGCCTGGATGGCGCCTGGCTGGCCGGACAGGTGGAGGAGATCCTGGCCGCCGGCGATGCCTACGGCCGCGTCGATCTCGGCGAGGGCAAGCGGGTGCAGGTGGAATTCGTCAGCGCCAACCCCACCGGACCGCTGCACATCGGCTCGGCGCGTAACGCGGTGCTCGGCGACGCCATCGCCTCGGTCCTGGAGGCCGCCGGCTATGACGTGAAGCGCGAGTACTATGTGAACGACGCCGGCAGCCGGATGCAGGCCTTTCACCAGACCCTGTTCGCCCGCTATGCCCAGGCGCTGGGCGTCGACGCGGATGTGCCCGAGGACGGCTACCAGGGCCAGCACATGGTGGATCTCGGCGCCCGCATCGCCGAGGAGCACGGGCGCGCGTTCCTGGAGATGCCCCGGGAGGAGGCGCTGAGGGAGATCGGCGCCCTGGGCCTGGAGTCGGTGGTGGCCGGCGCCCGGGAGGACCTGGCGCTGATGGAGGTCCACTTCGACCGCTGGTTCTCCGAGCAATCGCTGTACGACGACGGCAAGTACGGCCGGATCATGACCATCCTCCGCGAGGGGGGCTATGTCGACGTCCACGACGGCGCGGTGTGGTTCACCGCCACCGCGCTGGGCGGCGCCAAGGACGAGGTACTCGTCCGCTCGGATGGTACCCCGGGCTACTTTGCCTCGGACATCGCCTACCACCTGGACAAGTTCGTGGACCGAGGCTACGACTGGGTGATCGACGTGTGGGGGGCCGACCACCAGGGCCACGTGCCGCGGATGAAGGCCATGATGCAGGCGCTGGGGCTGGATCCCGAGCGGCTGACCATCGTCCTCTACCAGATGGTGACCCTCAAGCGGGCCGGCGAGATCGTGCGTCTCTCCAAGCGCACGGGTGACATCATCACCCTG